>JBDSJV010000026.1:0-16717 GCA_039917225.1 Candidatus Limnocylindrales bacterium | reverse complement strand
CCGAACATGAGCGTCGCCGACAACGTCGGCTTTGGGCTCAAGGTCCGCAAGCGCGACGCGACCCACACAAAGAAGCGAGTCGGCGAGCTCCTGGAACTCGTCCACCTGGGGGACAAGGGAGCCCGCTTCCCGTACCAGCTCTCCGGCGGACAGCAACAGCGGGTGGCCCTGGCGAGGGCGCTGGCCTTCGAGCCCGAGGTGCTCCTGCTTGACGAGCCGCTGTCCGCGCTCGACGCCAAGATCCGGGTCTCGCTCCGGGCCGAGATTCGGGCGATCCAGCGCCAGCTCGGGATCACGACGGTCTACGTGACTCACGACCAGGAAGAAGCGCTCTCGCTGTCGGACCGGATCGTGGTCATGAGCGAAGGCCGGATCGAGCAGATCGGAACCCCGTTCGAGGTCTACAACTTCCCGACGACCGCGTTCGTTGCCTCGTTCGTGGGGACGCTCAACGTGCTTCCCGCGGTCGTCGTCGACGCGGGCGCAGGCCGCCTGAACATCGGCGGCCAGGAGATCCGGATCAGCCACAAGGTCGAGGCCGCGACCGGCGCCACGATCGCGCTGGCGCTGCGGCCGGAGATGGTGTCGCTGGGCGAGGGCCCAGAGGGTTCGAACGTGGTCCGCGGGACGGTCGCGGACGTCAGCTTCCTCGGCTCGATCGTGCGGATGAAGGTCTCGATTGCCGACGGTGTCCTCGTGACGCTCGACGCCTTCAACGAGCCGACGCTCGTGCTTCCGAAGCCGAACGAGTCGCTGGCGATCTCCTTCCCGGCCGAGGGACCCCTCGTCCTGGAGGCCCAGCCGGTGCTGGCGAGCGACCTGCTCGCCTTGGAGGCGTGACCGGCGGTTCCGACCAGGGCGTGCAACCGCGCGAGGGCCTGCTCGCCGAGATCGATCTCGCGATCTTCGACAAGGACGGCACCCTGATCGACTTCCACTTCATGTGGAGTGACTGGGTACGGAACCTTGTGCGGGGGCTCCAGGCGGCCCATGGCACCAGCCTGGATGCGATCGTCTACCCGATGATGGGCGTGGATCCCGCCAGCGGGCGGGTCTATCCGCACGGCGCCCTGGCTGCGACACCCATGGTCCGACTCCGAGCCGCGCTCGCGGAGGCGATTGCCGAAGCTGGCGTTCCGGCAGCCGACGCCGACCGAGTCGTCCGGGCCGCTTGGCACAGTCCCGATCCCGTGGCGCTGGCCAGGCCAATCACGGACCTCCATGCGCTGTTCACTGGGCTGCGCGCCTCAGGCACGCGGATCGCCGTGGCGACGAGCGATGATCGCGAGCCGACCGAGCGCACCCTGGCGAGCCTCGGTGTCAGCGAGCTGGTCGACGCGGTGGCCTGCGCCGATGACGGATTGCCGGTCAAGCCGCATCCGGAGGCGGTCCACACGATCTGCCGGAAGCTCGGGATCCCGGAGGCGCGGGCCGCGGTCATCGGCGACTCGCCAGTGGATCTGCGGATGGGCCGTGCCGCGGGGGTCGGGCTCGTCGTCGGCGTGCTGACCGGCGTGGGTGACACCGCGGCCCTGGACCCACTGGCCGACGTGGTGCTGTCGTCGATTGCGGAGTTGGCACCGGAGGGTCGGGCGGGGGCCTGAGCGTCCCGCCGCCGGGTTGGGTCCGGGCAGGGCTACCTGTGGTCCACCCCGGGCCCGTCGGTTCAGATCCAGGCGCTGATGGAGGAGACCATCCGTCAGCGGCGGTTGCCGAGCAGCCGGAGCAGGAACAGGAACAGGTTCACGAAGTCGAGGTACAGCGACAGCGCGCCGAGGACAGCCGCCTTCTCGACCGATCCGGTCTGCACGACCAGCGCTCCCGACGAGATCCGCTGTGCGTCATACGCGGTCAGTGCCGTGAATAGAACGACGCCGATGATCGAGATGATCCAGCTGAGCGTCCCGCTGGCGAAGAACATGTTCAGCAGGGACGCCACGATCAGGCCGACCACGCCGATCATCAGTATTCCACCGAGACCTGACAGGGATCGCTTCGTCGTGACGCCGTACAGGCCCGCCGCCCCGAACATCGCGGAGGCGGACAGGAAGGCGGTCGTCACCGACTCGCCCGTATAGAGCGAGACGATCACGGCCATCGTGAAACCGAGCGTGGCCGCATAGACGAAGAAGAGGCCCAGGGCGAGCGTCGCGCTCATCCGCCGGATGCCCAGCCCGATGGCCCAGACGAGCGCCAGTTGGCCGAGGAGGATCGGCAGGAACAGGTTGCCGGTCTGGGCGAGCACCTGCTCGTTCGACCCGACGACGAATGCCACCCCCGCGGTCACCAGCAGGCCGGCGAACATCCACAGGAATGCCTGGCTGAGCAGCGCGGTCGCTACCGCCGGGTTGGAACGGACGCCGACGGTTGTCGCGGGGCTGTCGGAGAAACTCATTGGGGACCTCCTGTGCCTGATTGCGTGATCGTACGGTGTTGTCGCGCTCCAGTCGCACGGGCGGGGGTAGCGACGCGCAATTCGACCTGCTCGGCGGTTCTCGCAAGAACCCAGAGCAGATCGGCCAGCCGGTTGAGATACGGGACCAGGAACGTGCCGGGCACCAAGCCGTCGCGGTGCAAGGTCACGGCCCGCCGCTCTGCCCGGCGAAGAATGGTCCGTGCCAGCTCCAGGGCGGCGCTGGCGAGCGTCTCGCCGGGGACCACGAACTCCGTTGGCATGTCGATCGCTGCTTCGGTCTCCACCAGGATCTCTTCCAGCTCGGCCAGCATGGATCCCGAGACGCGGGTCCGTCCATCCTCGAGGCGGCCCCAGGCGTCGGGGTTCGTCGCCAGCTCCGCCCCCACCACGAACAGCTCGCGCTGAAACCGGAGGATCAGACCCTCGAGGTCAGGGGCTTCGCCGGGCGCCCCCTTGCGTGACCCGTTGCCCAGACTGGCCCGGGCAAGGCCGAGCGCCGCCACGGCCTCATCGATGGTGCCGTAGGCCTCGGCCCGCGGGTCATCCTTGGCGATCCGGTCGCCGCCGTACAGCAGCCCCGTCGTCCCGTCGTCGCCGCGCGTCGTGGCCACGATGGACTCAAGGGGCGAGCGGCGGCTCACCACATCAGGCCTGCGTCGCGGGGATCCCACCGCTCGGCAAGCAACGTCACCTTGACTGGGTGGTCGACGACGGATTCGGCCTGCTCCTTGACCTGCGCGATCATCGAGCCGGCGTACGGGCAGAAGGGCGTGGTAAGGATCATCTTGACCTCGGTCTCATCGGTCCCGAGGATGACCTGCTTGATGAGGGCGAGCTCGACCACGTTCATCCCGATCTCGGGATCGACGACAGCGCGGAGTGCATCGAGGATTGCGAGCTCGGTCGCACGGCGCTCAGCGTCGAAGACGGGTGCGGCTGCGGCTTCCACGGTCACGTCCGAGGGATTGGCGGTTGTCTTGGCGGTGTCGGTCATGTGGGGCGCGCTCCGGTACTGGACCGAGAGGGTATCACCAGTCGGATCGGGGCCCCTCAGGCGCGGGGCTTCACCACGATACCGGCAACCCGGTAGTGGTCCGGCAGATCCGCGGCCTCCGCGGCCGAGTAGCCGGGCCCGACGAGCGACCCATCGGCCTCGAAGAACTCCGCATAGCGATCGCGATGGTCCGCCGCGAAGGTGTAGGCAGCCGCGATCCCCATCCGCTTGAGCTCTGGATGGTCCTTGGTCAGTTCGACCAGGCCGTAGCCATTGCGGCGCAGCTCCAGGAGCTGACGGACCGTGAGGCGCGACCCGTAGCAGAACGGCTCACCGTTCATCACCAGGGGATCCTGTTGAACCCACTTGATGGTCATCGTCAAGCGCCCTTGTAGATGAAGGCGATGAACGTGTTCCTCTTCCTTGCATCCCCGCCGAGCCGGCGATGCCAACGCAGGGCGGCGATCGCGGCATCAATCGCGGCATCGACCGAGGATCGAGCATCCGGACCGACCACGGACATCGCTCCTGATCGCAGGCCCTCACACAGGGAGATCACGTCGTCGAGCGGCACCAGTCGCTTGCGATAGCGCGGGGCGAGATGCTCGGCCAGCGAGCCGAGGGCCTTGGGATCCGCGCCGGCAACGGCCGTGGCCAGGCGGTCGGCCAGGGCAGCGGTGTCGGCCAGGAGCTCGCGCAGGGCGAGGTCCGCGTATCGGGTTCGGAAGGTCGGGTCGGCTGCGACCGCGCCCTCGAGCGACCGGGTAGCGAGACGAGCGGCGGCGCTGCGAATGGCCGCCGCATCGGCTGGATGGCCGGCGGACAGGTTTCGCGAGGGAAGGCCGAGGGATGGGTGGCTCACGGTCCCGAAGTCTACCGTGCGCAACAGGCGCACGTCCGTGCGCCATGGGCCCACGTCCGCGTTCGGAGGTCCTCTCGTAGGATGGCGGCATGCCCGATCCATCCAGCCCGCGAATCCCGCGCGCTCCCATCGTGGCGGCAACCGCGGTCGCCGCGGTCGGGGCAGGGATCCTCGCCCTCGTCCTGGTGGTCCTGACATCCACCAGCGGCACCTTTGCCATCAGCGGTGCCGCCGGCCTCGCGATCGGGCTGCTCGTGTCCGCGACGGCCGTTGCCAGGACCCCTCGCAGCTCCGGTGGCGTGGCACCGCTCACCCGAAGCGCTGCCGTCCGGCTATCCAGCGGGCTGGCCATCGGGATGGTCGTCCTCGCCGCAGCGGTGATGTGGCTGGTCGCCCGGGCCGAGGGTGGCGTGCTGGACCCGGTCACCTATCTCTGGACGATCTTCGGGTTCGGATTGCCGGCGCAGGCCCTCGTTGCCGTGCTTGCCGCGGCCTGGGGTGCGTCCGCAGGGCCGATCCGGTGGCGTTCGTGAGCGAGCCGCGGCGGTCGGGGTCCGCTCCCGGTCCGGAATTGGTCACCCCGCGGTTCCGGCGACCGACGGAGAACGACTACGCGGCGCTCGCCGGTCTCGTTGACGAGTGGTGGGATGGACGCGTGGTCCAGGGCCTCCTGCCGCGCCTGTGGTTCCGCCACTTCGCGGACAAGTCGTGGATCGCTGAGGCCGGCGATGGAGCGACAACTGGGCCAGGGATGGCGGCCGCGCAACCGCGGATCGCAGGCTTCCTGGTCGGCTTCCTGTCGCCCGGACAACCGGGGAGTGCAGTGCTCCACGCCGTCGGCGTTCACCCGACCGCCAGGCGACAGAACCTCGGACGACTGCTGGTCGATCATTTCCTCGCCGATGCGCGGCAAGCCGGCGCGCTCCGGGTCGAAGCCGTCCTGTGGCCCGGAAATCGCCGCGGCCTCGCGTTCCTTGCCGCACTCGGTTTCGGTCCTGATCCTGACCCCGCCGCACGGCCCATCTATGGAATCCCGGCCATCGAGGGCTACGACTTCGGAACGGAGGATCGGGCCCGGTACGGACGAGAGCTCTAGGCACGGCCCGGCGCGGTCCGCCACCGTCATCGTTCAGGCCCTGGCCGGCGCCTCCCTGAGTTCCGCCTCGATGCCCGACGGAGCGTGCGCCTCCGCCAGCAGCCTGGCGAACCTGGCGGGACGGTCCGGTTCGGGGACCAGGCGCAACCAGCGCTCCAGGAGCGCCTCGCCCTCTCGATACACGGGAACGTAGGTCCGCCACAGGGGATCCTCGATGAACTCGAGCTGCTTGGCCGCCCCGGCGGCCGTCTTTGCCCCAACCTCGATCAGGTAGCTCCGCACTTCATCATGCGACCGACCATCCGCGTGTCGCATCAGGGCGGCGTTGCCCCCGACGCCACGGAGTGCGGCGCGGGCGGCACGAATGCTCGGTTGAATCGCCGTGACGGCGCGCATCTCAACCGGATCCTGGGCGATTGGCAGGCCAGCGATCTCGATCGCCTCCTCGAGCAGCGCGACCTCGTTGTCGGCGGGGGCGGCGAAGCGGTAGCCGAGATCGGCCAGGCCCTCGTGCATCAGGCACTCGGGCGTGTTGATGGTGAGGATCGTCAGTTCCGTCCAGCCCGCTTCATCCACCAGGCGAGCCTCCTTGGTCGCCGCCTCGAGGTGATGACCGGGATAGGTTTCGTGGGCGACGGTGTGCATCAGTCCCGGCAGCCGAACCGGAAGGTCGAGGTTCAGTTCGACTCGTGATCGCCGGCCGCCCTCGTACCAGTTGTAGCCGCCCCACGGCCGATCCCGGACCAGGTTGATCCTGGCTGCCTCTCGATCCGGCAGGCCGAACAGCACGGCGGCCCGGGCACGGAATCTCGCGGCCAGGTGATCCGCCACCACCTGGACGCGTTCGGGTTCGACCGTCAGGCGGCCCTCCCAGGCGGCCAGACGCTCGTTCAGCGGCCCGGCACCGGGCAGGGAGCGGTCGAGCTCCGCCGCGGCGTGCTGGAAGATCGCGTCATCGACCCGGCTCATGGCGTGATCAAAGAAGCGCGTCACGAGCTCCTCGTAGGAGATCGATTCCCCGGCCGAAACGCGCGCCTGCGCCTCGAGAGCCACGAGCTGGCTCCGCAGGAACTCCCGGCGCCGCGCATCCCCGATCTCCGCCGCGAGCCGCTCCGTGAGCGCGATGGCATCGTCGGCCAGCCTGGCCGGCGGCCGGAGCGACTCCATGTCCGCCTGCGCCTTGAGATCCGCCGGACCGTAGTAGGCGTCCACGAGTCCCGGACGATGCTGATCGAGCCGCAGGACCAGGAGCAGGTAATCCCGGACGATCGGCTCGGGCGCCGGCACGGTTCGGGTTCCGCCGACCGCGGGCACTCGTTCGGGGCTTCCCGTCAGGTTCGTGGGGCGGTGATCGGTCACGACGTTCGGGACCCGCCGGTCTCGCCGACGAACGGCATGCCGCGTCGCGCGGCGGCGTCAAGGCTCATGAGCAGGACGGCCGTCTTCGCTGCCGCAACGTCGCGAACGTAGCTCGCCGCCTCGTCGGGGTCCATCGGCCGACCACGGACGATGGACTTCGGACGACCGACCTGGAGCCACGAGAGGTGGTAGCGATCCATGCTGCCCCAGGCACGGGACAGGAGATCGTCCGACAGCTGGAGCCAGGTTCGCAGGGCATCCATCGACGGATTCGCCTGCAGTCGACCGCCCTCGTCGATCAGCTGCTGCGTGCGCGTGATCAGCTCGTCCCGCGTCATCCGCCACGCTCAGGGGACGGCTCGCGAGGGGACGGATCGTGGATGAACGCCTCGCGCGCCGCACGGGCCGCCATGGTCCGCGGCCCAGGGAGCCCGTTCCCGATGGGCTGTCCCTCGAACCTCGTCACCGGGAGGATGCCCGCGACGCTCGAGCAGACGAACGCCTCGTCGGCCTCGGCCAGGTCGCGCGTGGTCAGCCAGTCCTCGAGGACCGTCATGCCCGCGTCGCGGGCCCAGCCGAGGATCCAGCTCCGGGTGGTCCCGGGCAGGATGGCGCAGGCCAGCGACGGGGTTGCCAGTTCGTTCCCGCGAATGACCACGACGTTGGCCGACGTCGCCTCCGACAGGTGCCCATCGATCGTGAGGAACAGCGCATCGTCGGCGCCCGCCCGTCGCGCCTCCAGCCGGGCGTGGACGTAGTCGGCGCGACTGGTGGTCTTGAGCGTCGCCAGCGGGTTGTCCGGATCACGACGAATCGAGCTGGCCACGAGATGCAGACCCTCGGTCAGGTGGCCACTCGGCGGCGGGTTCACGGGCCAGGCCTGGATGACCATCGTGGCCTCGAGCGCCTCGGCCGGCGGCAACAGGCCGCGGCCGGTGAACGTGCCCCTGGAAACGGTGATCCGGATCGATGCGTCATCCCCAGGGCCCGCCAGACCCTCGACGTCGAGGAGTTCGAGAATGCCGGCAGCCAGGCGGGCGTCCACGTCGTCGGGCAGTCGAAGCTCCAGGCCGTCGGCCGACCGCCTGAGGCGGGCGAGATGCTCTTCCAGTTCGGTGACGTGGCCATTCCAGGCTCGCAGCGTCTCGAAGATCCCGTCACCCAGCTGGAAGCCGCGATCGAACGACGAGAGATGCGGACCGTCAGCCTCCACGATCCGACCGTCCACCCAGACGTGGCCCGGCGCGTCGGAATGCGTGCGACCCGGTCTCGTCACGACATCACCTCCCGGGCACCGATCGCCGAGAGTGGCCCACGGGCCTTGTCGACCGTCTCGTCCCACTCGGCACCGGGATCGCTTCGCCACGTGATGCCGCCACCGACATGGAGCGTGAGACGTGCGCCATCGGCGACAAACGTCCGGATCAGGATGCTGGTCTGCATCGCGCCATCGGCACCGATCCAGCCGGCCGTCCCCGTGTACGGTCCACGTCGAACCGGCTCCATGCGCTCGAGGAGCTGCATCGCCCGGATCTTGGGAGCTCCGGTGATGCTGCCACCGGGGAATGCGGCCGCAAGCAGGTGAAACGCGTCCATGCCCGGCGCGAGTCGACCCGTGACCGTGGATACGAGGTGCTGCACGGCAGCGGTCCGCTCCAACCGGCACAGCCGCGGGACCCGCACCGTGCCGGGGATGCACACTCGTCCAAGGTCGTTTCGAACGACATCCACGATCATCACGTTCTCGGCACGATCCTTGTCGGAGGTCAGGAGTTCGCGGGCCAGGGCGCGATCCGCCGCTCGGTCGCGACCCCGCGGCCGGGTACCCTTGATCGGATCCGTGGCCACGACGCCGTTCCGGGTGACCGACAGGAACGGTTCCGGTGAGGCCGACAGGATCGCACGCCGCGCCCCGGTGACCGGACTCGGTCCGAGGTCGAGGTAGGCCGCAAACAGCGCCGGGTCCCCTGTCCGAAGTCGACGGAAGATCGGCCATGGGTCGCCACGGAACGGCGTCTCAAGCCGGCGTGTGAGGTTGGCCTGATAGATCTCGCCCCTGGCGATCTCGGCGCGAACGGTCTCCACCCCGGCCTCGAATTCGTGACGGCTGAGGCCGGACCGCATCGTGAAGGTGGAGGGTGGCTCAGGGGCCCCCGGTCCCACGGACACGGCGCTACGGGGCGCTCCATCCAGGAGGATGCTTCGGACTTCGGCGAGGCGACGATCCAGTCGGCCGATCCGCTCGTCGAGAGCCCGTCCGGCCAGCCAGGCACGACCCAGTCGGCGATCCCAGGCGACGACCCAGTCGTGAAGCGCGAGTCGGAGCAGCGGCAGCTCCTGGTCCGCGATCGCCAGATCCGGCAGGTCCTCGAGTCGGCGGCCGAGGTCATAGGCGAGGTAGCCGACGAATCCGCCGGCAAACGGAGGTGCATCGGGGTGGGCCAGCGGCTCCGAGGCAAGGCGACCGAGGACCTGGCGTGCCGTCGAGAACGCGTCCGGCCCATCGGCGGGTTGCTCGAGAACCGCGACCGGGTCCGCCGTGAGATAGCTCCAGCGCGCATTCCGCCCTGGCCGGGCGCTTTCGAGATGAGCCAGCCCGGGCAGGTGGCGGAGCCGCTCGGCAGCGTCAATCGGCGCGACATGGTCCAGCTCCGGGAAGCGGATCGCGAGGGTGCCGGGAACGGCCGCGGTGAGGCGCTGCGGTATCACCGGGCGATGATAGTCGGGACCATGCGGGGCGCCCGGGACGAGTCCGCCGCGCCGGCGTCCGCGACCGTCGTCCGTGCCGTCAGTCCGCGCCCGTCGTCCGCTCGCGGCGACTGAAATCGAGCAGGAGCTCGCGGCACTCCACCGCCGAGCGCTGCGTCTGTCGAACGATCCACGGATCGACGCGGGAAGAATCCTCGATCGTCAGCGTCGCGCCGGCCGCCCCCTCCTCGAGGATCACGCCGCCCGTGCTCCGATAGTCGGCGGCCCAGTTGGCCGCGAGCTGGAGCAGGGCGTCGGCGACGACGCGGTCGCTGAAGATCCAGTCGAGGTAGGTCGAGTTCAGCCGGCCGGCGATGGCGGCCAGCGAGACGGGAACGCCGCGCGGCAGACGGGCGACGAGGTGCGTCACCCGGAGCGCCGTGAATGGGTCACTGGACTCGGCGACGATCGGCGGGTTCAGATCCGGGTCAGGCAGCCCCGCTGGTGCCGAGCGAAGCGGCAGCACGTCGCTGGCGCTGGTGGCGTCAGC
This sequence comes from Candidatus Limnocylindrales bacterium, assembly GCA_039917225.1. Taxonomy (GTDB): domain Bacteria; phylum Chloroflexota; class Limnocylindria; order Limnocylindrales; family CSP1-4; genus UBA5189. Next base: position 6,752 of record JBDSJV010000026.1, on the reverse strand, counting down.
CACGGCTCGGCCGTTCTCCCGGCGGGCGCACTAGAGCAGCTCCCCGTGCGCAGCCGCGGTCGGTTCACCCTCGCGCGGCCGGGGCTCCTCGCCAGGGCCGTACTCGGGCTTCGCATCGCCTGGGTCCTGGGGGGCCGTCACGGCGCCGGCCTCGGCGCCCGGCTCGATCACCTTGAGCGGCGCTCCGGCCTGACCCTCGATCGCCCCGACCCCGTACGGGACCCACTTGGACGGGTTCTGCAGACGATGTGCCTCGAGGTTGCCGCGCTCGTGCGTCTGCTCGAAGCCCTTCGGCTCGATCCACATCCGCTCGCCCTCGAGCAGGCCGAGGACGCCCGACTGGCCAGGTTCCGGTCGCTCGTGCTGGCAGTAGTCGCAGGAGCTCGAATCGTGCCTCCTGTACGTGTCGGGCTCCTCGTAGGTCGTGATGTAGCCCTCGTAGTTGCGCAGGACGACCTTGTGGTCCGAGTAGCTGATGAGGTAGTTCGGCATGACCGGGATCTTGCCGCCGCCTCCGGGTGCATCGATCACGTAGGTCGGGACGGCGTAGCCGGACGTATGCCCGCGCAGGCCCTCCATGATCTCGAGGCCCTTGCCGACCGGGGTCCGGAAATGGCCGGAACCCTCGACCAGGTCGCACTGGTAGAGGTAGTAGGGCCGGATCCGGTTCTCGACGAGCTTGTGGACGAGCGACCGCTGGATATGGACGCAGTCGTTCACGCCGGCCAGGAGGACGCTCTGGTTGCCGATCGGGAGGCCCGCTTTCGCGAGCTTGTCGACCGCGCGGCTGACCTCGGGCGTGATCTCGTTCGGGTGATTGAAGTGGAGGTTGATCCAGAGCGGGTGGTACTTCTCCAGCATCGCGCACAGCTCGTCGTCGATTCGCTGGGGGAGGAAGACCGGAACCCGGCTGCCGATCCGGATGATCTCGATATGCGGGATGTCACGAAGGCCCCGGAGAATCTTCTCGAACAGCTTCGGGGCCAGCGTCAGGCCATCGCCGCCTGAGATGAGCACGTCGCGGACCTGCGGAGTCCGGCGCAGATAGTCGAGCTGCGCCTCGTGGTCGCGACTGTTGAAGTTCTGGGTCGCGTCGCCGACGATCCGGCTGCGGGTGCAGTACCGGCAGTAGGTGGCGCACTGGGTGGTCACCAGCATGAGGACGCGGTCCGGGTATCGGTGAACCAGGCCCGGGACCGGCGAGTGGCGATCCTCGGCGAGCGAGTCCTCCATCATCGCCGTGAAGGCCTCGTTCTCCCGTCCGATGGGGATGACCTGGCGACGAATCGGATCGTTCGGGTCGTCGGGGTCGATGAGGCTGATGAAGTACGGCGTGATATCGACGCGGAACTTGTCCGGGGCCGACAGGCCCTCGCGCTCCTCATCGGTCAGGTTCAGAACGGCGCCGACTTCCTCGAGCGAGTTCACCCGGTGACTGAGCTGCCAGCGCCAGTCGTTCCACTTCTCATCCGGCACGTCCTGCCAGATCGGGGCGCGGCGGCTGACCGCCGGCAGGCCGTCCGATCCAAGGGCCTTGGCGGGATCTCGATGGTTCACCCACGGTGCCTCGGTGGCCGCGACGGCAGCAGCCTGATGGGCGACGGCTGCCTTGATCTCGTCGGCGTCCATGCAGATCTCCCCTGACAGCGGTTCCCCGGTGGCCCCAGACGGAACCGACGCATAAAGTCTATGCAGGCTGGATAGTCAGCGGACTATACCGCCGGATGGGCGAGCGGTCCACACAATGCCTATGATCCTGGCCATGGTCAGCGAACCGACCCCTGAGGACCTCCCCGCCCATGTCGCTGCGAACCGCGAGGCATGGGATCGATATGCCGCCGAGTACGCCGACGCCGGGCGCGAGGCGTGGGCCAGCGAGACCCCCGACTGGGGCATCTGGTCGGTTCCCGAGTCCGACCTTCGCCTCCTCCCCGACGACCTGAGCGGCAAGGACACGATCGAGCTCGGCTGTGGCACGGGCTACGTCTCGGCGTGGCTCGCTCGTCGGGGCGCCCGGCCGGTCGGGATCGACAACTCGCCGGCTCAGCTCGAGACGGCGCGCCAGCTCCAGGCCGAGTTCGGGCTCGAGTTTCCGCTCCACCTCGGGAATGCCGAGGCAACGCCATTCCCCGACGAGAGCTTCGACTTCGCGATCAGCGAGTACGGGGCCTGTCTGTGGGCCGACCCCTACGCCTGGGTTCCCGAGGCCGCCCGCATCCTCCGGCCAGGCGGCCGCCTCGTGTTCCTCACGAACGGCATCCTCCTCCAGCTTGCGGTCGAGGAGTACGAGGCCAACGATCCGGCCAAGAACGTGCTGCAGCGACCGCTGTTCAGCATGCACCGGATGACCTGGCCTGATGACACGTCCGTCGAGTTCCACCTGCCGCATGGGGAGTGGATCCGGCTCCTCCGGGAGAACGGCTTCGAGATCGAGCGACTCGTCGAGATCCAGGCACCGCCGAACGCCACGAAACGCTCGAGATACACGTACGTGACCGCTGAGTGGGCCCGGCAATGGCCATCCGAGGAGGCGTGGGTCGTCCGAAAGCGCGGCTGAGAGTCGTGATCGCGGGCGGAGCCGGCGGCGCGCCGTTCGGCTCCCCGCGGCGGGCTACTCCCCGATCACGCTCCAGAGGAAGCCCATCATCACGAAGAAGCCCGTGAACATGGCGATGAGTCCGATACCGCCGTAGGGCGAGTTCGCACCCTCGTGGGGGACGAGTTGCAGCCCGACCCCGAAGACGACCGCCCAGGCGATGAAGAGCATGCCGAAGAGGTATTTGCCGTTCGGGCCGGTGATCCGGCGCGTCCAGCTGGCGCCGCCATCGGCGGTCAGGGCTGCGCGCACGAAGATGTAGATCATCAGCCCCACGACCCCAACGGAGGCGCCGAGTTCGATCGGGTGGTCGAAAGCGAGAGTAAAGAGCTGCACGCAGGCCTCACGACGGCGGGCGGACGACGGCGAAATGCTAGCACGCGGGCGCAGGGCTACGATGGCTGCTCGATGCGCCTTCCCCATCTGCTCCGGACCGTGCGTTCGCGCCCGCAGCCTGGCGTAGCTTCAGGATGAACTGGTTTGCCCGCCTGGGCGGCTGGGCGGCCCGGCGGCGCTGGTGGATCGTCGCTGCGTGGGCGGTGCTGCTCGTTGGAGCCGTCCCGCTGGCGACCCAGACGAGCGGGGCGCTGCGCTCAGGTGGCTTCATCCGGCAGGACCTTGAGTCCGCTCGTGCCAAGCAGCTCCTGAGCAGCGAGATCGGGCTGCCGGAAGCCGCCGTGGCTGTCGTGTTCCACTCACCGACCCTTCGGGCGGGCGACCCCGCATTCGAGGGCGCGGCCGCCGCCGCGATGGCCGACGTCGGCGCGGCGCCACACGTGCGCGGCATCCTGTCCCATGCGTTGTCCACGACCCAGGTCTCGGCCGACGGGCACACTGCCTACGACGTCGTCTGGCTGGACCTGCCCGCCGACGATTCCCCCCTGGCCATGCCCGGCATCCGGGCGGCGCTGAAGGATGCCCCGGGACTCGAGGTCGGATTGGCCGGCGGGCCCGCCTTCTACGGAGACGTCCAGGAGGTGTCCGAGGCGGATCTCCGCCGCAGCGAACTGATCTCGTTGCCGCTCGCGGCACTCGCGCTGCTGATCGTCTTCGGGTCGGTCGTGGCGGCGGCCATGCCGCTGGCCGTGGGCGGCGCGGCGGTGCTCGCGGCCCTGGCCTCGATCTTCCTCGTTGCGTCCGTGCTCCCGATGAGCATCTTCGTCCTCAACCTGGCGACTCTGCTGGGGCTTGGACTCAGTGTCGACTACTCGCTGCTGATGACGAGTCGGTTCCGGGAGGAGCTGGCGCGAGGTGCCGGGTCCGGGCCCGTGTCCGTCGAAGCGGCCGTCACCGCGACGATGGCGACCGCAGGTCGCGCGGTCTTCTTCTCCGGCCTGACCGTCCTGCTTGGCCTCCTGGGCCTGATCCTGTTCGACTTCATGATCCTGCGATCGGTCGGTATCGCTGGCGCGATCGTCGTCCTGTTCGGTGTCCTTGCGGCGTTGACGCTGCTCCCGGCGCTCCTGGCGATCGTCGGGCAGCGCGTCGACTCGCTGCGGATCCGCCGGATCAGGCGGACGACTGGAGCCGACGGGCCCTGGGCCCGCCTGGCCAATCGGGTCATGGATCGCCCGATCCGGGTCCTCGTGCCCACGCTCGGCCTCCTGCTCCTGTTGGGGCTGCCGTTCCTCCACGTCCGCTTCAATGCGCCGGACTCCTCGATCCTGCCCGACCGGGTTCCGTCCCGGATCGCCTTCGACAAGCTCACGGCGGCATTCGGGGCCGGACCCTTCGCACCGATCCAGCTGGCGGTTCGGACGAGCGGACCGGTGACATCGCCCGAGAGCCTGGCGCTCATCTACCAGTACACCCGCGAGCTCGCCGCCGACCCGCGGGTCGTGAGGGTCGACAGCGTTGTGGATGTGGACCCACGGATCACACTGGCCCAGTACCAGCTCCTGTATGGCAGCCCATCCGGGCCGCCGGATCGCTTTGTCCAGGAGGCGTTGGCGACGACGACCCGCGGGACGCTGACGGCGATCACGATCACGACGCCCTACGGCCCGAACGAGCAGCCGGGTCGCGACCTGGTGCGCGATCTGCGGTCCGGCACTGGATCCCTCGCTCCACCCGCCGGGCTGACCGTCCTGGTCGGTGGTGGTGCGGCCGACGTGGAGGACGTGGTGGCCGGCGTGGCCGCAGGCTTCCCGCGGACCGCGGTCTTCATCTTCCTGACCACGTATGCCGTGCTCCTCCTGCTGCTCCGGAGCGTGCTATTGCCGCTCAAGGCGCTGGCCATGAACACCCTTTCGATCACGGCTTCCTTCGGGGCGCTCGTGTGGATCTTCCAGGACGGCAATCTGTCCGCGATCCTCGGCACTCGACCGCTCGGGTTTGTCGAGACGACGCAGCCGGTGATCCTGTTCTGCGTGCTCTTCGGTCTGTCGATGGACTACGAGGTCTTCCTGCTGACGCGGATGCGGGAGACCTGGGATCGCACCCATGACAACCGGACCGCGGTCGCCCACGGACTCGAGCGGAGCGGCCGAATCGTCACCTCGGCCGCACTGATCGTCGTCGTCGTGGCGGGCTCGTTTGCCTTTGCCGACATCGTCCTCATCAAGGCGCTCGGACTCGGCATCGCCGTGGCGGTCGCGCTCGACGCAACGGTCGTCCGGGCGCTGCTCGTCCCGGCCACGATGCGCCTCCTGGGCCACTGGAACTGGTGGGTCCCGGACTGGCTCGACCGGTGGCTGCCGGATATCGCCGAGCACGAGGGGCAGGCATGAGACTGCCAGGCGCGGCGCGATCCGCTGGTACCGTCCTGGGAGCGGCGATGCTCTGCCTGGTCCTGGCAGCCTGTTCGGGTCCGATCCTGGCTAATCCGCCGCTCGTCCCGAGCGTCCCCGAGACACCGCCGCCGACCCCGGCGGCGCCCGCTGACCCCCAGCCGCTCGTGTTTCCACGGGACGACGCCCCGCACCACCGACTGACCGAGTGGTGGTACTACACGGGTCATCTCGAGTCAGACGACGGACGGTCATTCGGTTTCGAGGCGGTCGTCTTCCGGGCAGAGCGCGGTCTCGCTCCCGTCACCTGGGCCTCCCACCTGGCCCTGACCGACGAGTCCAGCGGGCGGTTCATCTACGGCCAGCGGGCGGTGATCGGCCCATCCGTGGACCGCGGGGTCGCGGATGCCGACGGCAATCCAGCGGGCTTCACGCTGGCGGTCGGTGGATTCGACCCGAGTGGTGCCGTCCGCGAGCCCTGGATCCTGTCCAGGTCCGGCGAGTCAGACCAGATTCACGCAGCGCTGGCCCCGGACGAGGCGACCGGCGGAGGGCCCGTTGCGCTGGACCTGGCAATTGCGTCGAGCGGCGACGTGGTGGCCCACGGAGGCATCGGCTGGATCGATTTCGGGCTCGCCGGCAGCTCCTACTACTACTCGCGTCCACGAATGGCGGCGACAGGCTCAATCACCCTGGACGGCCAGGTGCTGCGGGTCCGCGGAACAGTCTGGTTCGACCACCAATGGGGTGATTTTGTTTCCGTCGGGGGCGGCGGCTGGGATTGGTTCGCCGTCAACCTCGACGACGGCACCGACCTCACGATCTCGCTCGTCCGGGCACCAGACGGAACCTATCCACTGGTCTACGGCACATTGGTACTCGATGGCGTCGTTCGGGGCCTCGACCGGACCGAATTGACGGTGGAGGCGGATCCCGCGCGAACCTGGACCAGTCCGGGCACGGGGTCGACCTACCCTGCGGGCTGGACGGTCCGGATCCCGGGTGCCGGCCTCGTCATCGGGCTGGAGCCGACGGTTGCCGACCAGGAGCTGGATACACGGGCCACGACGGGCGTCGTCTACTGGGAGGGATCGCAGCGGGTGACGGCGACCCGCGACGGGCGGTCGGTCGGCGGCAAGGCATACGTCGAACTGACCGGCTATGGGCCGCCACCCCCGTAGGGTCGGGCACTGTCGCGGATCTACGGGCCATTCGGCCCTACCGCCGAGGCTCAGCCGATTCGAGCATCGGGCCGTGCGCATCGATCTCAGCCACCGCAGTGAGTACGCCATCCGGGCCACGGTGGCCATTGCCCTGGCCGGTGATGGAGTTCCGCTCAGCACGCGACGGATCGCCGAGCAGATGGACGTGCCAGCCGGGTTCCTGGCACACGTCCTGGCAGATCTCGTGCAGGCCGGGATCGTTTC
>JBDSJV010000025.1:0-3611 GCA_039917225.1 Candidatus Limnocylindrales bacterium | reverse complement strand
GTGGCGATCCCGGCGGATGTCACGCTGCTGACGGATCCCGACGAGATCGTCGCGCGGGTCGCTCCGCCACGCGTCGAGGAGGTCGTCGAAGTCGCCGCCGAGGCGCTCGAGGGCGAGGCCGAAGCGGCCGCGGATGCCGCTGCCCCCGCGACCGACGGTGGCGACTCGGGCGACACCTCAGCAGGCGACTGACCAGCCGGCCTCCCGGAGCCGGATCGTCAGTCCTGGCGCTCAGTCCCCGGCGCGGCCCGTCACGTAGACGACGGGCAGCCGCATTCGGAGTTCGTCGGGTCGCAGTTCGCCCAATCGGGTGACGAGGCGTCGGCGGAGTGCCCGTCGCTCCCGCTCGACGAGTTCATCGAACAGCGATTCTTCCGAGAAGTGCTCGATGAAGTCGGCGTAGCTGCGGACGCTCCACTGGTGTGCCAGGACGTCGCCCCCCGCTGACACCTGACGGAACCCCGCGCGCCTCAGCCCGTCGGCTGCGGCCCGAACGCTGGCCGGGTCTCCTGATCGCCGGTCATGCTCCGGAGGGTCGAACCCGAATTCGTCGAGGACCTCGTCGAGAATGCGGTCGGGCGGATCGACGGCGCCATCTCCGCGCAGCCAGGTCACGTACCCGAAGGGTGCACCCGGCCGGAGGACCCGCCGAACCTCCCGTAATGCCGCCGCGCGATTCGGAACGAGCTGCAGGACGAACGACGACATAGCCAGGTCGAACGCCCCGTCGTCGAAGGGCAGACGATCGGCGAACGCGGTCGCCGTCGTGAAGTGTCCGCGCGTTGAGGCGGACAGCTCACTCGATGCTTCCCGGCTGGCCCACTGGATCATCTCGGACGACGGGTCGATGCCCATCACGCGGATGTCGGGCCAGCGGGTGAGAGCGCCGAGAGCAAGCGTCCCGGTCCCGGTCCCGACATCGATGACGCGGGCGGTCGACCCCGGCACCATCGGCTCGAGCACATCGAGCAGGTGCAGCGCAGCCGGTCGGATGACCGGTGCCCAGTGGCGTGCGTAGCTGTCGGCGATGCGGTCGTACCGGGCGCCCTGATCCTCTGCCATCTGGCCGCATGGTACGCGTCCAGGTGAGGCGATTCGGCCCCTCCAGTCGGTTCAGACGGCCGGTGTCGCCGCAGCATCTCCGCCGCATGCTTGGCGGGCTGGAAAGGAGCTCAGCCATGAAGAAGATCCTTGTTGCGTACGACGGCGGCGAGCCCGCGATGCACGCCCTCGAGACCGCCGCCGAGCTTGCGAATCTGACCGCCGCCTCGGTCGCCGTGGTGAGCGTGGTCCCATTCCATCCGGGCCGCTCTCCCATCGATCCCTGGGACGACGTCAGCGTCCATGCCCAGGAACTGCTCGAGGCCCGGGACTTCCTCCGGGAAAAGGGCATCGAGCCGGAGCTGATCGAACCGACCGGCGATCCGGCCGCCACGATCGAGCGCATCGCCGACGAAGGTTCCTTCGATACGGTGGTCGTGGGCTCCCGTGGGCTCAACGTGATGGGCCGCATGCTCCAGGGGAGCGTGTCGGAGCATGTCGTGACGCACTCCAAGGCGACGGTCGTCGTCGCCCGCTGAACCGGACAGCTGACCGGGGCACGGGATCCTGCGCCCGCGCCCCGGTTCCCTTGCGTCCTACACTCGGACCGTGCCCCTCGATCGACTTCCCGTTCCGCCGCCAGTCGAGCCGATGCTCGCCAAGGCGTCCGATGGCCTGCCCGACGGCGACGGCTGGCTGTTCGAGCCGAAGTGGGACGGGTTTCGCGCGATCGTCTTCCGCGACGGCGACGATGTCCTGATTCAGTCGCGCGATCTCAAGCCACTCGATCGCTACTTTCCAGAACTCGCGGCGCCGCTCCGGGCGACGCTGCCCGATCGTTGCGTCGTCGACGGCGAAGTGGTGATCTCTCGCGGCGGGTCGCTCGACTTCGAGGCGCTCCTGCTCCGGATCCATCCAGCCGCGTCGCGCGTGAAGATGCTGGCCGAGGAATCACCGGCCTCGTTCGTGGCCTGGGACCTGCTGGCCCTCGGGGACGAGGATCTGCTGGCCGTGCCGCAGGGCGAGCGGCGTAAGCGGCTGGAGTTGGTCCTGGGCTCCGCGACGCCGCCGGTCCATCTGACCCCGGCGACACGTGACCGGGCGCTCGCCGCCGACTGGTTCACCCGATTCGAGGGCGCCGGGCTCGATGGTGTGGTGGCCAAGCGCCTCGATGCGCCGTATCAGCCAGGCAAGCGAGCGATGCTCAAGATCAAGCACCAGCGCACTGCCGACTGCGTGGTCGCGGGCTTCCGCTGGCACAAGAACGGCCCCGGAACGCACATCGGGTCCCTGCTGCTGGGACTGTTCGACGACGAGGGCACGCTCCATCACGTCGGCATCACGAGCTCGTTCACCTGGGATCGCCGCGCGGCGCTGGTCGAGGAGCTGGCTCCGCTCCGCGAGCGCGCGCTGGACGATCATCCGTGGCGCGAGTGGGCCGAATGGTCGGTCGCCGGCAATGCCGATGCCTCGGGCCAGCGCCTGCCCGGCGCAACCTCGCGCTGGAATCGGGGCAAGGACCTGTCCTGGGAGCCGCTTCGCACCGAGCGTGTCGTGGAGGTTGGGTACGACCATCTCCAGGGATCGCGCTTCCGACACGCGACCACCTTCAAGCGCTGGCGCGCCGACAAACCCCCGGCCGAGTGCCGCTACGACCAGCTCGAGGAAACCGCCGACTACGAGATCGCGCGCATCTTCGGCGCCGATCAGGAGTAGCGTTAGGGCACTGACGGGTGGCTGGTCCAGGGTGATCCAGCGTCCTCCGCCCACGACTCGCGTCCGCGCATCCCGCGTGGTGACGCTCCGTGACCGGAGGAACCATGAACGGCGAACCGCTCCACACGATGGGGCAGCAGCACGGCCGCCGCAGCTGGGCCGAACCCTGGAAGATCAAGATGGTCGAACCGCTCCGCGTGACCACTCGCGAGGAGCGCCAGGCGGCACTCCTCGAAGCGGGCTACAACACCTTCCTGCTCAAGTCGGACGACGTCTACATCGACCTGCTCACTGACTCGGGAACCTCGGCCATGAGCGACCGGCAGTGGGCCGGGATGATGCTCGGCGACGAGGCCTATGCCGGGAGCCGCAACTTCTACCACCTGGAGGAGGCGGTCCAGCGCTACTACGGCTACCGGCACATGGTGCCCACGCACCAGGGCCGCGGCGCCGAGCACCTCATCAGCCAGACGCTCATCAAGGCCGGTGACCACATCCCCGGCAACATGTACTTCACGACGACGCGGCTCCACCAGGAGCTGGCCGGCGCCACGTTCCACGACGTGATCGTCGACATTGCGCACGACGCGGCCGCGCTGCATCCGTTCAAGGGCGACATCGACCTGGCCAAGCTCCAGGCGCTCATCGACGAGGTCGGCGCAGAGCGAATCCCGTATGTCAGCCTTGCCGGCACGGTCAACATGGCCGGCGGCCAGCCGGTCTCGATGGCCAACGTCCGGGCGCTCCGTGAACTGTGCGATCGCCATGGGATCAAGCTCATGCTCGATGCCACGCGGATGGTCGAGAACGCCCTGTTCATCCAGGAGCGCGAGGCTGGCTATACGGACCGATCC
>JBDSJV010000024.1:0-2648 GCA_039917225.1 Candidatus Limnocylindrales bacterium | reverse complement strand
GTACCTGCGGCTGACGGGGTTCTCCGACAACGGGGCAACGGCGTTCGTGGACGCCCTCAAGGCCGCGATCGACAAGGGCCAGACGAAGATCATCGTGGATCTGCGCGGCAACCCCGGTGGCTTCGTGACCGCGGCCCGAACGGTCGCCAGCGCCTTCATCGCGGAGGGTCCCGTGTTCTGGGAGCAGGACGCCCAGGGCAACCTCACGCCAACGCAGACCCTCGGCAAGGGGGTGGCCACGGATTCGAAGATCCAGGTTGCCGTCCTCATCGACAGGGGCAGCGCGTCGGCCAGCGAGATCGTCGCCGGAGCGCTCCAGGACACCGGCCGCGGCACGCTCATCGGCGAGAAGTCCTACGGGAAGGGCACCGTCCAGACGTGGATCGAGCTCAACGACGATGCCGGCGGGGTCAAGCTGACGGTCGCCAAATGGCTGACCGCGAACAAGCACTGGATTCACACGATCGGGTTGACCCCCGATATCGAGGTCACCGTCCCCGCCGATTCGCCGCCCGACAGCGACCCGGTGCTCGATCGAGCCCTCGAGTTCCTGGCGGGCGCTGGCGCGCTCCGGGATGCGCTCCCGAAAGCAGCCTGAGGCTCCGATCCGAATCCGCGGTTGCCATCACCGTCCCCATCGGCTACGGTACGCCCGAACGAAAGGAGGTGATGTGCAGTGTCGTATCACAGTCGCTGCACCACCTCGCCGGAGCTGACCGTCTAACCGGTCTTCCGAGCGGGTGGCAGCCGCAGACGAACGCCGGTCCGAGAGGGCCGGCGTTCGTGCGTTCGCGAGGAAACCCGCCGATCTATCGCATGACTGGAGCGCCATCCCCCGATGGGCGAGAAGACCATCGCGCAGAACCGCCGGGCTCGCCACGAGTTCTCGATCGAGGACACCGTGGAGGCCGGCATCGCCCTGTTCGGCACCGAGATCAAGAGCATCCGGGCGGGCAAGGTGAACCTGTCCGACTCGTTCGCCCGGATCGATCGCGGTGAGGCATGGCTCATCGGTGTACACATCGCCCCCTGGGAGAGCGCCAGCCGCTTCAATCACGAGGCCAAGCGCTCGAGGAAACTCCTGCTCCACCGGTCCGAGATCGACCAGCTGCTTGGCAAGACGAAGGCCAAGGGGCTGACCCTGGTGCCGCTGCGCCTCTACCTGACGGGTCGAGGCAAGGCGAAGCTGGAGCTGGGACTGGGACGCGGCAAGCAACTCCATGACAAGCGCCGCGATATCGCGGAGCGCGACGCCCGACGCCAGATGGAACGGGACGTTTCCGACGCGCGACGGGGGCGCTAGAGCGGCGATGCGACTGACCCGCACGATCCAGGCCGTCGATGCCCATGCGGCCGGCGAACCGGGTCGAGTGATCGTCGGTGGTGTGCTCGATATCCCGGGCGTCACGATGTTCGACAAGATGACCTGGCTGCAGGCGCACGGGGATGATCTCCGCCGCCGGATGGTCCAGGAACCGCGCGGCTACCCCGCCGCGAACTGCAACCTGATCCTGCCCACCAGCAACCCGGAGGCCGCGGCCGGCTTCGTGATCATGGAGCAGGTGGAGTACCCGGGCATGTCGGGCACGAACACGATCTGCACGGCCACGGTGCTCCTCGAGACGGGCATGGTGCCGATGGTCGAGCCGGTTACGGACCTGGTGCTCGAGGCGCCGGCCGGCCTGATCAGGCTCCGCTGCGAATGCCGCGACGGCAAGGTCGAGAGCGTGACGTTCCGGAACGTCCCGGCCTTCGCGACCCACCTGGACACGCCCATCGAGGTGCCGACGCTTGGCACGGTCGTGGTCGACGTCGCCTACGGCGGGATGTTCTACGTCATTGCCGAGGCGGCGGCGTTCGGCCTCCGCCTGACGCCCGACGAGGGTCGGGACATCACCCGGGTCACGGAGCTGATCAAGGCGGCGGCGGCCGAGCAACTTCCCGTCGTCCACCCGGACCAGCCGGGCTTCGCGGGGATCACCATCGGGCAGTTGTCGGGGCCGGCGCACGATCACGCGAACTCGATGCGGAACGTCGTCACCGTTTCGACCCGGAAGCTCGACTTCGACGTGCCGGCCACCTGGACCGGGGTGATCGACCGATCGCCCTGCGGGACCGGTACGTCGGCACGGATGGCCGTGCTGCATGCCAAGGGCAGGCTGCGGGTCGGCGATGCCTTCCGCCACGAGGGCATCCTCGGAACGGTCTTCACCGGCCACCTGGTCGAGGAGACGACGGTCGGCCCGTACCGGGCGGTCGTTCCTACGATCACCGGGACGGCCTGGATCACCGGGCTGGCGACGTATGTCGTCGATCCGTCGGATCCGTTCCCTGACGGCTTCACGGTCGGTGATATCTGGTAGGCACGCGTGCCGGCGCGGCCGGCGCGGGGAAGGGCCTGGCCGCGACTCCAGGCCCGGGTTGGCCGTTCGGCCAACCTCGGCTAGACTCTCGGCCGGACGCTGGAGTGCGTTCGACCTGTGGGGATGCGTGGTTTCGACAGGGTCTAGCTGACAGTAAGCGCGAGCCGAGGTGCCGTCAGGCCTCGTTAAACAGGCGGCAAAACGAAGTAACTGCCAACAAGCAGTCGACTCTCGCCCTCGCCGCTTAGGCGGTAAGGTGAGCGTGGAAGCGACCTCAGTTCCGCG
>JBDSJV010000023.1:0-10548 GCA_039917225.1 Candidatus Limnocylindrales bacterium | reverse complement strand
GTGGCCCGATCAGGAGCAGGCCGTGCCCGCCGGCCACCGCGACCTCCAATGCTCGTCGCGCTTCCGCCTGACCCCGCACCTCGCCAAGGTCCGGGACCGCGACGGCCTGCGTCCACGTCCTTGGCGCCAGGCGAATCTCCAGCCCATCGGCCTGGGAATCCGCCCGATCCGCGTCACGGTCGAGGGCGACGCGCGGAGGGGCGTCGGGAGCTCGCCGCTGACGCACGCGCAGGGCTCCGACCGCGTCGACTAGCGCCCGGCAGGGAATCGCGGTGAGGCCCGGTACGAGTCGGGCCTCATGTGCCGCATCCGCCGGCACGATCGCCCGCTCCACTCCCAGGCGCCGGAGCGCCGCGAGCATGGGCAGAATTCCCGGGACTGCCCGGACCTCGCCACCCAGACCGAGCTCTCCGATCAGGGCGATGCGACCGATCGTCGGCCTCAGCTGTTCGGACCCGATCAGGATGCCGATGGCGATGGCGAGGTCCGCCGACGTCCCCGCCTTGGGCAGATCCGCCGGCGAGAGGTTCACGGTGATGCGCCGGGGCGGGTAGACGAACCCGGCGTTCCTGATGGCACCCCGGACGCGCTCACGGGCCTCACGGAGCGCTGCGTCACCAAGGCCGACGATCGTGAAGCCCGGGAGACCGGGCGCAACGTCGACCTCGACCCGGATGGGCCGGCCATCGAGTCCGATGAGCGTCGCCGAGATCAGGGTTGCAAGCACCCCGCGACCCTATCGGCCCGGGCTTATCCGTCGCTCAATCGGTGCGCCCGGCGTTCGGTGCCCCGGTTGACCGACCTACCGGGCGGTCGTCTTGGTCGTCACGGCGGCAGGCGCGTTGATGCTCTGGGCGAGGGCCGCGATCTCCCGACCGAGCGGCGAGTCCGACTTCGTGAATGCGAACGGGGACCCCGAGTTCTGGGCGCTGATCGCCACCCGGTACTCGTTGGTGATCTTGTGTTCGAAGGTCCGCTTGAGGACGCCCTCGGCGGCCTGGATGCTGATGCCAGTGAAGGCATTCGAGCGGTTGAGCAGCAACTTCACCTTGCGGTCCTCGTAGCCGATCCGGCCGAGCGTCTCCAGCATCAGGCGGACGTTCTTGAGGCACGACAGATCCGCGGTCATGACCAGGTAGATCTCATCCGCGTGATCGAGGACCGACAGGGTCAGGTCGCCGAGCCGGTTCTCGACGTCGACGATCACGTAGTCGTACATCGTCCGGAGCGTGTCGAGGATCTGGACCATCTGGGCTTCGGTGACGCGATCCCCCTCTTCCGGGTTCGCCGGCGCCAGGAGTAGATCGAGGCCCGAGTCGTGGTGGACCAGGACGGACTTCACGAGGTCGGCATCGATCGTCGCGGACGAGACGAGCTCGGTGATGCTCTTGCGGTCGTTGCCCAGGTCGAGGAAGACCCGGTGGTCGCCGAACTGGAGTACGCCATCCACGAGCGCGACCCGTTGATGGGCCTCGGTGTGCAGGGCGATGGCCGTGTTGATCGCGATCGTGGTCGTCCCGACGCCGCCCTTGGCGCCGTAGAACGCGAGCAGGCGCCCGAGCGGGGGCTTCACGCCGCCGGCGTTCTCCTGAACCGAGAACCGGTTGAGGAGGCTCTTCATGCGGGCCAGCAATTCGGCCTGGTGGAACGGCTTGACGAGATAGTCGTCGGCTCCGGCTCGCAGCCCACGCACCTTCTGGCTGACGTCCTTCTCGGCCGTCAGCATGATGATCGGCACGTGTGCGCCGGTCCCCTCGACGCCCCGGATGTGCGTCGCGACCTGGTAGCCGTCCTGCTTGGGCAGGGTCACGTCAAGGAGGATCAGGCTTGGCGACTCCGACTCCCACAGGCGCAGGCCCTCTTCGCCGTCGCCCGCGACGACGACCTCGAACCCCTCCTGTTTGAGCGTTGCGCGCAGCAACCGCTGGACGTTCTGGTCGTCATCGACGACGAGGATCTTGGTCATGCCTGCAGGGTTCCCCCATCCGATGGCGTGGTGCCGCACGTCGCGCCGTGGAACACTTCGAGCGGAGCGAGTATAGCGAGCGCGCCGGACATCCTCAGGTTGCTGCGCACTGCCGGCCGATGGCTATTCCGAGGCGCCGGACCGGCTGCCCATCCCCTTCTCGATGTAGCCCGTGAGTGGCTCGAGCATTCGGGTGAACTCGGCCGGGATCACGAACTTGGTCGATGGACTGGCACCAAGCGCCTTGAGGGCCTCGAGGTACTGGAGGGCCATGGTCTTCTGGTCCACGCCCTTGGCGGCCGAGAAGATCCGGGTGAGTGCCTCGCTGAAGCCTTCGGCGCGCAGGATCGCCGCCTGCCGGTCGCCTTCGGCCTTGAGGATCTCGGCCTGCTTCTGGCCCTCTGCGACGTTGATCGCGGCCTGCCGGCTGCCTTCCGACTCGGTGATGACGGCACGGCGCGTTCGCTCGGCGGAAAGTTGCCGGTTCATCGCGTCCTGGACGTCGCGCGGCGGCGTGATCTCGCGGATCTCGACGGTTGTGACCTTGCCACCCCAGCGCTCGGTCACCTCGTCGAGCTTGACCCGGAGAACCTCGTTGATCTGTTCGCGCTTTGACAGAACCTCGTCGAGCAGGATGTCGCCGATCACCGCGCGGAGGGTCGTCGTGGCGACGCCCTGGAGGGCGCCGGGGAAGTTGACGACGTTGACGACGCTCTTGAGGGGATTGCTGATCCGCCAGTAGATCAGGAAGTCGACGTTGATCGGAGCGTTGTCCTTGGTGATGGTGGTCTGACTAGGGACCTCGATGAACTGCTCACGGACGTCGACCTTGACCGGCCGATCGATGAGCGGGATCAGGAAGCGAAGGCCGGGGTCGCGGACCATCAGCTCGCTCGTCTTGCCCAGCCGGAAGACGACCAGCTTCTCGTACTGCTGGACGACCCTGATCGACAGATAGACGATGAAGAGCGCGACGACGAGCAGGAAGGCGACGATCGCGAGGCCGGTTGCGGCTTCCATGGGATCCCCTCTCAGACTGCGTTCAGGCTAGATGATGAACCGATTCGCTCAACTACGGCGGTGAGCCCATCCACGGCCATGACGCGGACACTGGCGCCGCGTTCCAGCGACTGGCCGTCAGCCGTTCGAGCCGACCACTCCTCGCCTCCGGCGAAGATCGATCCGACCGGCGTCAGCGGGCTGCGGACCTCGCCGACCTGCCCGACCTCGATGCCGGTCGCGCTGCTGCCAACCAGTCCCGGTGTCGGTGCCAATCGACGGCTCCTCACCGCAGCGAGCGCGATCAGGCCCATGAAGGCCGCCGTCGTGACGGCCATCACCGCGATGAGCGGCAGCGCGACCGCCACGGCCGGCTCGAGCGGATCACCGGGCGTCGTGAACAGGGCCGATGCGCCGAGCACGAAGGCCACGAGGCCGCCAACGGTCAGCAGCCCGTGGCTCGTGACGGTTGGCTCGAGGACGAACAGGACGACCGCGAGCCCGATCAGGAGCAGTCCGCCGACATTGAGTGGCAGGCTGCCGAATCCGATGAAGGCCAGGATGATCGCGATGGCGCCGAGGATCCCTGTCACGAAGTTGGGGTTCTGCAGCTCGAAGAACAGCCCATAGAAGCCGATCATGAACAGCAGGAAGGCAATGTTCGGATCCGACAGCAGATGAAGGAACGCCTGGAACGGGTTCATCGCGAGTTCCTCGGGCGTAGCGGATGCCAGGGCGAGGGTCCGCTCGACACCATTGACCCTCACGACTTGACCGTCGGCCAGTCGAAGGACCTCATCGAGGCTGCTCGCGATCCCGTCCACGGCGCCGACCGCCACGGCCTCTGAGGCAGGTGACGACCTAGCCTCAGCCACCGTCGCGACGGCCCAATCGACCGGGCGTCCGCGCGCCTCGGCGATCGCGGTGATGTTGGCGATGGCGTCGTTACGAACCTTCTCGCCCAGGGTTCCGCCGATGTCTTCGCCTTGCCCGCTCACCGGAGAGGCGGCCCCGATGTTCGTGCCCGGGGCCATGAACGCAAGGTTCGCGGCCATCGTGATGAAGGTCCCTGCGCTTGCGGCCCGCCCACCAGACGGGGCGACCCAGACGATCACCGGCAGCTCGGCATCGAGGATGGAGGTCACGATCTTCTGGGTGGCGTCAAGGCTTCCGCCCGGCGTGTTCAGCTGGATCACCACCGCGGCTGACCCGTCGGCCGCGGCCGCGGCAATGCCCTCGGCGAGATACCCGGCGAGGACGTTATCGACCACTCCCGTCGCGGGCAGGACGACGACTCGGTGGTTCGCCGCGAGCGCCGGGGCAGCCAGCCCGAGGACTGCGAGGACGATCGGGATGGCGAAGAGGCCACGAATGAGGCGATGGTGCATGCAGCACCTCCACCCGCAGTATCGCATCAGGCGGCAAACAGGACCTCGACGTGCCGGCTCAGCCGCGCTCGAATTCCTCGAAGACGAGCGCACTCCACGACTCCAGCTGCTCGACGTGGGCGCGGACTTCGGATGGCTCGGCGAAGGACCCCTCGAGCTTCGTCGTTTCGCGGATCTCGACCGGCCGACCTGCGGCATCGGCGACGAAGACCGCCCCGAGGTGGACGGCGCCGACGTCGGTCGTGTCGTCGTTGAGGAGGCCGACCAGCTCGAAGGTCGGTACGAAGTCGGCCCGGACCTCCTCGGCCCACTCCCGGGACAGGCCGCCAGCGAGGTCACGATCGCCCGGGTTCAGGTGACCACCAACACCGATCGAATAGCGATCGTGGAGGCGCGCGTCGCCGCCCGCCCTGGTCCGCCGCATGAGGAAGTAGCGCTGTCCATCGCGGAGGATGAGGTACGGAATGACCTGCTTGAGGGTCCGGTCCACCTCGGCGGCCGCTCGTGGCACGAACCGTCCATGCCGGCGGACCAGTGACGCGAATTCGTCAAGGCGATCCCGGTTGATGCCGGACCAGCCAGGGTCGCTCATCAGGATCACTCGATCGATGACGAGCACCTGCTCCGGTTCACCGGACGCGCTCAACGCGAGGCAGCCTCGAGCGTCGCACGAGCAGCCGTGAATCGGCGCTCCAGCTCGGTGCTATCCGGTCCCGTGTCGTCCGCGCCAGGGCGATCTAGTGCTTCGATCCACCGGTCGAGTTCAACCCTGAACGCACGGAGCGAGCGACCGATCTCGCGGTTGTTGGTGGCGGCGATGCCCGCTCCCATCCGCGCATCGCCACGCGCCAGCCTGGTGGCACCCGCCCAGCCTGAGGCCGCCAGCGAGGAGGCGATCGGCCAGACGCGCTCATCGGCCGCAACCACTTCGACGAGGATCGCGGCGAGGACGAGCGGCAGGTGACTGACCGCCGCCGCAGCTGAATCGTGGTCGGCCGCGGACAGCGAAAGCGTCATGGCGCCGCATGCCTCAGCCAGCCAGCGAACCGGGGCGTCGATGTCCGCCTCCGATCCATCGGGAACCACCACGACCCACGGACGCCCCACGAACAGGTCGGCGCTCGAGGCCGCGTATCCACTGCTCTCCCGGCCGGCCATGGGATGACCGCCGACAAACCGGACGCCGGCCGCGGCCGCAGCGGCCATCACGGCCGACTTCGTGCTCGCGACGTCCGTGACCAGCGCGCCCGGCTTGATTGAGTCGGCCAGATCCGCGCCAAGCCGGCGGACGAGATCGACGGTCTCAAGCGGAGGGGCGGCGATCACCACAAGGTCGGCATCCGCCAGCGCTACGCCCGGGTCCGGAGCGGCCAGTTGAATGACACCGTCGCGGAAGGCTTGTGCGGGCCCGGCGCCGCCTGGCGTCCAGGCCACGACCCTGGGGGCCTCGCCATGCCGCGCCACGGCCCTGGCAATCGATCCACCAATCAGGCCCAGGCCCAGCAGCGCGACGGTCTCAGGCCGACGAGGGATCACTCCAGCCAGCCACCTGAGCGCCGACCGGGTCCTCCATCACCGTCGCGGCGTCGGTCGCGACGACGCTCTGCGACACGACGCTCCGGCCCTGGAGGGCCGGGCTCATCGGCGGGATCCTGGCGTC
Organism: Candidatus Limnocylindrales bacterium; assembly: GCA_039917225.1. Taxonomy (GTDB): domain Bacteria; phylum Chloroflexota; class Limnocylindria; order Limnocylindrales; family CSP1-4; genus UBA5189. The sequence continues at coordinate 4,535 of JBDSJV010000023.1, read as the reverse complement.
GCTCGACGTGGCGTCGGTCGGCCTGTCGACGGTCCGGGCTGAGCGGCGCGCCGCAGCGGGGACAGCGCCGCTCGTCCGCGAACAACTGCTCGAGGGGCGCGGTGGCATAGACCTCGCGCCCGCAGGTTCGACAGACGATCCGTGGCATGTTCGCTCCCCTCGGCCGGCGTTGACGTTGCGATCGTACCCGGCTCCGCCTCGGAGCGGATGGCCGCCCATCTCGACGCGCCGCGGATGACCCGCAGGCGGGCCGACATCAGCTGAGCGGAACGGACCGCAGCTCCTCGTAGCGGGCGGGGCCGTGACCCAGGTGGCTCCGGTAGAGGACGACGCGGTCCGCGACGAACCCGAGATCGAGATCGGCCGCTGCGGCCACGAGTCGCTCGCCGGCTTCGGCCGCGATGTGGACGCCGTCGGTCCGGGCGATGGTCAGGTGCGGGCGAAATGGCCGTGCCTCGAGCGTCCAGCCGGCGGCTACGAGCTCCGCGGTGACGGCATCGGAAAGCACGCCGAGCTCGATGGCGCCTTCGCGGATCCCGATCCACAACGCCCGGGGCCGGAGAGCCTCCGGAAAGACCCCGGCGCCTCCAACGCGAACCGCGAAGGACGATCTGGCCCGTGCCGCCCGCTCGACGGCTGCGGCGACGGCATCCACGTTCGCCGCCCGTGTCGGGCCGAGGAAGCGGATGGTCACATGAAGACCGGACATCTGGACCCAGCGAACTCGCTGTCCGGGAGGACCAAGCTCGTCCCGGACGAGCGCGACGAGCTCACCGATGCGCGCGGCGACCGGCTCGGGAATCGGGACAGCGACGAAGAGCCGCGGCACATCCGACCCACCCCGGCCCGGCGGACGGTCACGCGCGGCCTGCGGGCCGGGGTCGTCACCTGGCCCGCTCATCGCGCGCCGGCGTCCAACTCTCCGAGCCAGACCTGGCGATCATTTCTAAGGATCTCGAGAGCGCGGTCACGATCGCGCCAGCCGAGGACCTCGACGGACTTGTCCTCCAGCAACTTGTAGGTCTCGAAGAAGTGGAGGATCTCGACGAGCCGGTGCGGGCGAATCTGCTCGAGACGCTCGGTGTGCGCCTGATGTGCATCGCCCTCGGCCACACACAGGACCTTGTAGTCCGCCCCTTTCTCGTCAGCCATCTCGAGGACGCCGATCGGGCGCGCCCAGACATGGCAGCCGGTGAAGGTCGGCTCATCGATGATCAGCAGTGCGTCGGTGTGATCACCGTCATCGGCACGGGTCCCCTCGATGAACCCGTAGTCGAAGTTGTAGTAGACGGCCGAGGAGAGCACCCGGTCAAGGCGAAACACCCCGGCCGTCTCGTCGAACTCGTACTTGTTCCGGGTGCCGCGAGGAATCTCGACGACGACCTCGATGACCTCCGGAAACTCACCAGGTGCATGCATGCGTCGGACGATAACCGGTGTCCCGCGAATGCGCGCCGATGGGCCCCGCACGAGGCAACGCCGCGAGCGCCCGGATCAGTCGAGGGTCAGCCGCCCGGTCAGCCGAGGTGGGCGCGAGGCGCCGACGAGCACCGGAGCGAGCGCACCAGAAGGTGCGTGAGCGAGGCGCGCAGGAGGGAACGCCGCGAGCGCCCGGATCACCGGGCGGCTCAGTCGTTGTAGAGACGCTCCTCGATGAGCTTCTCCTGCACCGTCCGGCCATTCGGATCGAAGCACGAGTACTCGAAGTGCTTCTCGAATTCGAGATCCACGTTGTCCTGGCCGCCGCGGTTCTTCTCGATCGAGACGATGACCCAGTCGCGGAAGCGCTGCGCCTGGTACGGGTTGAACTCGATGTTGACCTTGGCGACGATGTGGTACTTCTCGTTGAGGATGACGATGATGTCGGCCTCGTAGTTGATGGCCGAGGAGCCACGAAGGTGGTAGTTCCGCAATCGCGAAGCCTTCAGACCCTCCTTGTCGGCAGCCACGATGGCGATGACCGGGACCTCCTCGGACAGGGCGATGTCCTTGAGCCCATTGACCACGAAGGTGACCTTTTCGCTCTCTGTGTTGGGCTCCGGGATCTGGGGAACCTTCTGGAGGTAGTCCACGATCACCAGCAGGCGCTTGTCGCCGGCCAGGGCGCGGAAATCCTGGACGAGCTGGCGGATGTTGTCGATCGTGCTCGCTGTGGCCGAGCCGCGCAGCAGGAACAGGTTCTGGCCGTAGCGCGCAATCCGATCGAGCGACGGGCGGAGGCGCGGGTTGTTGGCCAGGTTCGGGGCCTCGGCACCGTCGGCGCTCCAGGTCCCGACGATCTCCTTGCGAACGTCCTGGATCTTGATGGCGCCGGTCTTCTGGGGCATGTGCGCGAGCGCCGATTCCAGGGCGATGAGGCGGTTCAGCAGGTACGGCTCGTCATGCTCGAAGCAGAGGTACAGCACGCTCGCCTGCCCCGACGCCGCGACGTTCCGGGCCATCTGGAGGGCCATCGTGGTCTTGCCGGTCCCCTGGGCACCGCCAAGGAGCAGGAGCTCGCCCGGCCGCAGCCCGCCACCGATCGTCTTGTCGAGCGGCGTCAGTCCGAGCGGGACGGCCTGGTACTCCCCGAGCTTGCCGCTGACCACCTTGTCGTTCACGTCGACGAGCACGTCGAGTGCCGAGCGGGGCGCCATGCTGCCCGTGGCGGAGTCAACGCGCCAGGCGGCGGCGCCTGCCGCTTCAGGAGCCTTGTCTTTAGTCGTCACGATCGTCTGAACCTCCCCGCATTGTTACCGTGCCTGCATCGTAGCACCGGGGTCCGCCCCGTCTCGTGACCCGACTGGCGGTCCGAGGACGCCATTTGTACCGCGGACTGATCTCAGTCTAGGTCACCCAAGGACCCACCCGCCCCCAGCAGATCCCAGAGGACGCAGATGGCGCGGATGCCGGTCTCGTAGTTCGCGAGGACCATGTTCTCATTCGGCGCATGGGCATGGGCGTCCGCGTTGGTGAAGCCCATCAGGACCACGGGCAACCCAAGGCGATGCTCGAACATCTCGGTCACCGGAATGGACCCGCCAGCGCCGATGTAGACCGGGGCCCGGCCAAAGGTGGCCTCGATGGCCTTGGCCGCCGCAGCGGTCACGGGGTGGTCGATGCGCGTTCGAACCGGCATCCCGGCGCCAAGGCGATCGACCGAGACGGTGACGCCAGGCGGACAGATCCTCCGGACGTGTGCCTCGAACTTCGGGAACAGATCGGCCGGGTCCTGGTTGGCCACGAGTCGCATGCTGACCTTGGCATGCGCGTGGGCCGGGATGATCGTCTTGGAGCCGTCGCCCTGGAAACCAGCCCAGATCCCGTTCACGTCCAGCGTAGGGCGTGCCCAGATCCGCTCGAGCACGGAGAATCCAGCTTCGCCCCTGAGATCGACCGCCCCAGCGTCAGCCTGGAACCGGTCCTCATCGAACCGCAGTGCTTCGAAGGAGCGCCGCTCATCGTCGCTCAGTTCAAGCACGTGGTCATAGAACCCGGGCACGAGCACCCGGCCGTCGGGGTCCTTCAATCCGGCCACGATGCGGGCGAGGGCATTGGCCGGGTTCTCGACCGCCCCGCCATACGATCCTGAGTGCAGGTCGGTCGGCGTGCCGACCACGTTGATCTGCGTGTACAGCAACCCGCGCAGGGTGTGCGTGATCGCCGGGACGTTGCCCTCGAAGAACCCCGTATCCGAGATCACGACCGCGTCAGCGTCGAGCCGGTGCCGATTTGCGTCGAGCCACCCGGGAAGGTTCGCGGAGCTGATCTCCTCCTCGCCCTCGAACACGATCCTGAGGTTCACTGGCAGCGCTCCGCGGGTCGCGAACATCGCCTCCGCTGCCCTCAGGTGCATGTGGAGCTGACCCTTGTCGTCGGCACTGCCCCGCCCGATGACCCGTCCATCACGGACGAAGGGCTCGAACGGCGCCGTCTCCCACAGGTCCAGCGGGTCCACGGGCTGCACGTCGTAGTGGCAGTAGACGATGACCGTCGGTGCGCCGGCTGCGTGGAGCCAGTCCGCGTAGACGATCGGGTGACCCGGGGTCTCGCTGACCTCGGCGTGCTCAAAGCCGATCCGATCGAGCTCCGCCATGATCCACTCCGCCGCACGCCGCATGTCGGGCGCATGCGCCCGAAGCGCCGAGATACTCGGGATCCGGAGGAACTCGAAGTACGACGCCAGGCGGGCATCCAGCGTCTGGTCGAGCTGGTCGGCGAGGGCGGGATCGAGTTCGGTCATTGGTCCCCCGTTGAGCCAGTCGAAGAACCTCGCGCAGGCGCTGGGCTCACTCCGGTTCCGCCCGATCAGGCGGGGTTGGGGGCCGGTGCCGACGCTGGCGGGGCCTCCGGGGCGGATGGCCGGTCGGCCGGCCCCTCGGGATCGCTCGATCCGTGCTTCCGGGGCGGGAGCCCATGGAGCCGCTCCTTGGGAGGCAGATCCGAGAACAGCGTCTCGAAGGCCTCGGAACCAACTGTTTCCTCGGCGATCAACTTCTGGGCCAGCGCCTCCAGCCGCGCTCGATGCGTCGTCAGCACCTCGGTCGCCCGCTCGT
>JBDSJV010000022.1:0-2634 GCA_039917225.1 Candidatus Limnocylindrales bacterium | reverse complement strand
GCCTGTTCGTACCAGTCGCGGTTCCAGGCTCCTGATTTTGCGTTCTCCGTACACGACTGCGCGCGAAGTCTAGCGCCGTCGCGAAGCAGGACAGCCGCGAGCGTCGCCAAACAATAGCGCACTGCCTCGACCACCTTCAGGGCGGCCCGGATGCGTCACACCCGGTCCGTGGAACGTCAATCGGTGACGGTGATGCCTAGGCCAATTGGGCACACTACCCCGGTCCCGTTGAAGCAGTTGTATCCATTAGGGGTTCCTGGCGAGTCAGGCTACTGCCGTCTCAAGGTTATCCCGCGGCGACCCAGGCATCGATCACGGCGATGATCTCGGCCTTTACCTCCGGCGCCGCGAATGAGTTCCTCGCGGCGCGGCGCTGGAGTTCGGCGAGATCGTTGCGGGTCAGCCCGGCAATGCGAACGACGTGTCGCAGCTCATCGGTCAGCGTTGTGTTCATGAACGGCGGATCGTCGCTCGAGATGGTCATGTTGACCCCGGCTCGCCAGAATGCGGCGAACGGGTGCGCCTCGAGCGACGGAAACAGGCCGATCCGGACGTTCGACGACGGGCAGACGTCGAGCGGGACCTGCTCGCGTACGAGTCTCGCGAGCAGGTCCGAGTCCCGAATGGCCTGGACGCCGTGGCCAACCCGGTCGGCGTGGAGGATGTCGATGGCCTCGACGATGCTCTCTGGCGGAGCCATCTCGCCAGCATGGACCTCGAAGCCCACGCCCAGTCGCGTCGCGGCGTCGCGCAGGATCGTGAAGACCTCGATCGGCTCATTCGAATCGACCCCTGTGAGGCACAGGCCGACGATGGGAGCATCGGCGTCCTCGACCAGCCGGATCGTCGCCTCCGCCTCGGCGCGCCCGAAGTCCCGGATGGCGTCGACCACCAGCCCGATCTGGGTCTTGGGCCCGGCTGCGGCAAATCCGCGTCGAACCGCGGCCCACATCGCCGGCGGGTCCATGCCGTTCCGGACATAGATCATCGCCGTGAAGATTGCTTCGGAGTACGCGATGTTCTGGGCGGCCTGACCCCGCGCGAACTCGGCAGAGACCAGCTCGAGATCCTCGGGCGTCCTGACGAACTCGTTCGCCAACATGTAGGCGTCGAGGAAGCCGCCAAAGTTGGCGTAATGACCCGGATAGCGACCGTCGATGAGCCCCAGGGCGCTCTCCGGGTCCGCGCCGTGTCTTCGAGCGAGCACGGACGCCGTCGCCTCGGTGATGGACCCATTGAGGTGGACGTGCAGCTCGACCTTCGGAACGGTCGTGATGTCGCGATCGGTCGCGAGAAGTGCCACTGGGCAGTCCTTCCTCATCCGCTTCTATCGGGGCGAATTCCGCGGATTGTCGGTCGGGGGACGACGACCGTCAATGGGCGAAGCCGCGCGTGCGTGGAGCCTGCCTCGCTCCGCCGGGACCTCGGTCGCGGCGCGTTCAGTCGATGACAGTCGCACCGACTCCAACCCCGACCGGGCAGCTCACGCCAGTTCCGTGGTCTGGGCAATAGCCATTAGGATTCTTGCTCAAATACTGCTGGTGGTAGTCCTCGGCGAAGTAGAACGTCGGGGCGGGCGTGTCGGCGATGTCGGTGGTGATCGACCCGAATCCTGAGGCGGTCAGGCTGGCCTGATAGGCATCGCGCGACGCCATCGCGGCGTCACGCTGTGCCGCCGAGTTCGGGAAAATGGCGGAGCGGTACTGGGAGCCGATGTCATTGCCCTGGCGCATCCCCTGCGTCGGGTCGTGGGCCTCCCAGAAGTGGTTCAGGAGCGTCTCATAACTGACGATCGACGGATCGAAGACGACTCGAACCGCTTCTGCATGCCCGGTCTTGCCCGAGCAGGCCTCGGTGTACGTCGCGTTCGGTGTGAAGCCGCCCTGGTATCCGACGGCCGTCACCCAGACGCCCGGTACCTTCCAGAAGCCCTTCTCGGCGCCCCAGAAGCAGCCGAGCGCGAACTCGGCGATCTGGAAGCCGGCGGGGTAGGGGCCCCCGATCGGCCGGCCGTTCACGTGGTGGGGACCGGGGTCGAGGATCGGTTTCTCGCGGCCAGGCAGGGCGGACCGGGCGGACGGCATCGCATCGGGCTTGTTGAACAGGAACACGGGTACTCCTCTCGCAGATGAGCGGAGTCTAGATCCTTCGTATGACGGCTCGATGTCTCGGCGCCGGCGCTCAGCCTGCGGGTGTGCCGTCCTTGCCGCCCGAGCGCAACACGGCTCCCCCGATCAGGAGGATGCCGATCAGCACGAGGGCCACGGGGCCAAGGAAGTCGCCGTCGAGGAATGGAAGATATCGACGAGCCAGGAACCAGCCGCCGACGAGGATGAGGATCGCCCCGAAGATCACGGCGCCATTCCCGCTCCGCCCCTGGCGATGCGCTCGTCGTTCGGCCTTCCTGGCCGCGCGGTCCGCGGCCCACGCCTCGGTGCCGAGGACATTCGAGTGGGGCACCTCGCCACCGGCCCCTGGATCGGGACCGCCCGGTCCACCGGCGACGCCGCCGATCATGACCGGCTCTTCCGGAACCACGAACGCCATCACGATATACAGGACGAATCCGAGCCCACCGGCAAGGGCGGTCAGAACGAACGCGATCCGGACCAGCGATGGATCGATATCCAGCCA
>JBDSJV010000021.1:0-8148 GCA_039917225.1 Candidatus Limnocylindrales bacterium | reverse complement strand
GTGATGAAGTCGGCCGGGAACCACCTGGACCAGTACTCGGGATCCTCGCGAAAGTGGAGGGTCGAGAACGGCACGATGCCCGCATCCAGCCAGGGGTTGCCGACATCCGCAATCCGTTCGGCACGACCACCACAGGCGCTGCAGGCGATGGCCACCGCATCGATGTGGGGGCGATGTGGCGTATGGCCCTCGAACTGATCCCATCCCTCGATCGCCCGGGCCCTGAGCTCATCGCGGCCGCCCAGGACCTCGAACTCACCGCAGTCGGCGCAGACGTAGATCGGCAGGGCCAGGCCCCAGTAGCGCTTCTTGCTGATCATCCAGTCGTGCATGTTCATGAGCCAGTCCAGCTCACGCTCATAGCCGAAGGACGGGATCCAGCGAATCGCGTCGACCGCCTCCATGATCTGGTAGCGGAGGCTCTGGTCCACCTGCTCCCGGGTCAGCGTCTCGCGCGGCTGGTCGTAGACCTCGCCCATGCTGATGTACCACTCGTCGACCAGCCGGTACACCAGCGCCGTGCCGCAGCGCCAGCAGTGCGGGTAGCGGTGCCGGTAGGTCTCGAGGCGATGGAAGCGGCTAGTCCGACGCAGGTGCTCCACGATCGGGTCCGTGACATCCCGGACGTCGCGTCCGGTCAGTGCGCCAAAGCCGTCGATGAAGATGCCCGACTCGTCGAGCGGCGCGATCACCGGCAGCCCGAGAGACTTACCGAGCGCGTAGTCCTCGGCCCCGCAGCCCGGCGCGATATGGACGATCCCGGTCCCTTCCTCCTCGCCGACCTCGTCCCAGGCAACCACGCGGTGGACATAGGGCCCTGCGCCGCCGGTCCCGTCGGCAAAGGCGGCCGCGACTGACGGCAGATCGTCGAACGGACCCTCGTACTGCCAGCCGACGAGGTCCCTGCCCGGGCGTTCCTCGAGGACCTCGAATGGGCCCTCCAGGGCAGCTTTCAGGGCACTCCGGCCGAGCCAGAAGACCTCTTCACCCTGGCGAACGCGGACATACGTCAGCCCCTCACCAACCGCAGCCGCGACATTCGAGGTCAGCGTCCACGGGGTGGTCGTCCAGACGAGCAGCGACTCACCCGGGCGGTCGACCAGCGGGAAACGGACCGTGAGGCCCGGATCGTCGCGGTCCTGGTAACCCTCGGTCATCTCGTGCTGGCTGATGCCGGTCCCGCAGCGCGCGCACCACGGCATCGTGTCGTGACCCTTGTAGATCCAGCCGCGTCGATGGCATTCGGCCAGGAACCCCCAGATGAGGTCGTTGTTCTCGTTGCTGAAGGTGAAGTAACTTCCGCCCAGCTCGGGCATTCCAAGTCGCCCTACGATCATCTCGACCGTGTCGGTCACGGGCCCTCCTGGACCCTCGACCGTTATCTGCTGGGACGGGTCGGCGGCGAGCAGGTCGCGCAGGCGACGCAGCTCGTCGGGATCGTTCCAGTCCATCCACATGCCCAGCCTGACCGACTGCTCCGTCTGGCGGGCGGCGTAGGTCAGGACCCGCTGCTTGCACAGGCTGACGAACGCGGCGATGCCGTAGGCCTCGATATCCCGCTTGGAGGTGAACCCGAGGTCTCGCTCGACGTTGACCTCCACCCACAGACCCTGGCAATCGAACCCGTTCTGCCAGCGCTGGGATTCGCCCAGCATCGCGTGAAAGCGCTGGAAGACGTCCTTGTACGTCCGCCCCCACGCGTGATGGACCCCCATCGGGTTGTTCGCCGTGATCGGACCATCGAGGAAGCTCCAGCGCGGTCCCTCGGCGTTCTGAGCGCGCAGCTGGGCGAACGTGCCGCGCTCTCGCCAGAAGGCGAGCGTCTCGTGCTCCATCGGGACGAGATCGGGGCGCGACGGAACGGGTCGGAACATCTGGCCTCGCGAGTGATGGGTTGGCCGCCGCATGGTGGCGCCCCCCTGCCCATCCAGCCCGGGCACGACGGATGACGGGTCCGAGTATCCTACCCGCGATGCAGACCGCGCACGAGATGCGTCCGCGCCGACGCTCGGCCTTCGTCGCGGCGTTCCTCTCACTCCTCTTTCCCGGACTCGGTCACGCCTACCTCGGGGCCTCACGGCGCGCCCTCGGGTTCGCTGCTCCGCCGATCCTGATCGGCGCCCTCGTGGCCGGGATCGCGGTTCGTCTCGACCTGTTCCAGCTGGCGGGCCTCGCGATCCAGGAATGGTTCATTGCCGGGATCTTCGTCATCAACCTCGTCGCCCTCGCCTATCGGGCCGCGGCGATCGTCGATGCCTGGCGAATCGCCCGCTGGCTCCAGGGTGCCGACGACCCGGGCCGCCGGGCCGTCTCGTCGGCTGGGCGGAAGGCAACGGGCACCGACAGCGCCCTGCGGGCTGCCTCGCTCGGCGGACTCGTGGCGGTCCTCCTGGTCATGAGCACGCTGCACGTTGCCGTCGCGCGCTACGACGTGCTGCTGGCCGAAACGACGGCCTGCATCTTCGATCCCAGCACCACGGACTGCCGGCCGTCAGACGGTGCAGCCAGCGACCAACCCGGCGACGGCACGGACGACGCGACGCCCGACCCAAGCGCCGTAGGCACCCAGGTACCCGCGTTCACCGTACCGCCGTGGAACGGCACGGATCGGCTCAACATCCTGCTGATCGGCGCCGACGAACAGGGCGGTGGCCACAACACGGACACGATGATCACGGTGTCGATCGACCCTGCGACGAACCAGGTCGCGATGTTCCAGCTCCCTCGCGACACGGTTGACGTGCCGATCCCGCCCGGTCCGGCCCGCAAGATCTACGGCACGGCCTACGCGGGCAAGATCAATTCGTGGTTTGCCGCCGTCCGGAACCGCGCCGACTTCTACCCTGGAACCGAGACGACCCGCGGCTACAACGGCCTGAAGGCCGTCCTTGGCGAGTTGTTCGGAATCGAGATCAAGTACTACGTCGAGGTCAACTTCGACGGGTTCCGACAGATCGTCGATGCGCTCGGTGGCGTGACCATCAACGTCCAGGTCCCCGTGGTCGATGACAACTACCCGGCGGGTGATGGCGCCAACAAGCGCGTCTACATTCCATCGGGCATGCAGTACATGAGCGGAGCCGAGGCCCTCGTCTATGCCCGATCCCGCCATGGCTCCAGTGATTTCGATCGAAGCGCCCGCCAGCAGCGCGTTCTCCTCTCGCTGCGGCAGCAGACCGATGTCGCCCGCGTCCTGCCGCACGTCGATGCGCTGGCATCCGCGCTGTCGTCATCGCTCCGCACGGACATCCCGCGTGGCCTCTTCCCGCGACTCCTGGGTCTGGCTGAGAAGACGACGTCACGGAGCATTCGGTCGTACATCTTCACCCCGCCCTACTACCAGACGGAGTTCCTCTCCAGCCCGCGTGGATACATCATCGTCCCGAAGGTGGGCCTGATCCGGGCCGCGGTCAGGGACGCGTTCGAGGTCGCCACGGACGGGGGCCAGCACGAGTCGCTCGTGGCTGAGGGAGCGACCGTCTACGTCCTGAATGGCTCGGGACGGACCGGCGAAGCGAGCCGCCTGGCGGACTACCTCGAGTTCCTCGGTGTCGCTGCCTCGGCGCCCGGCGAGCGCCCCGACGTCAGCGGCCTCGCGGGAACCACGCTCCGCGTCTACAACGGCGCCGAGCTCAAGAAGCCCAGGACGGTCGCCCTGCTCGAGAGCGTCTTCGGGGTGACGGCCGAGCTGGTCAACGACCCGGCGGCGACGGCCGACATCGTCATCATCACCGGCCTCAACACACCCACCCTGACCCAGCCGCCGATCCCCTGATCGACGCGCCGCCCGCGGCGCCGACTGTCGCCGTCTCAGGCCTTCTCGGTCACCTTGTATTCGAGGTAACGGCCGGTCATCAGGCGGGTCTGCGCATCGAGCGCGGGCAGATTCGAGAAGACGAGGCCGACGACGGGCAGGAGCAGCCACTGAACACGGCTGATGATGTTGCGTACGACCCCCCAGGAGGCGGGCCTCGGTGGCGCGATCCGCTCCTCGACGTACATCAGGATGACGAGGCAGGCAAACGCCCCGGTCAGTAGCCACGAGGCATACAGCGGCAGGTTCTGGCCCAGCGTCGTTTCCGCAAACGCCGGATTCAGGATCAGGGGCAGGTTCGAGCCGAAGATGATGACGAACGGTGCGATCGCCCAGTTGAGGTGATCGAGCCACAGTTCAAGCAGCCGCCCGATCCGGACGGATCGCGGAATCTCCGAGTGGGCGAAGGCGTTCCGGATGAAGTACGGGATGTCGGTCACGCCCCAGGCCCAGCGCCGGATCTGGGTGTACTGCTCCACGAGTGAGCGAGGATACGAGCGGGCCCGGACGGCATCACCGTAGATCGGCATGAACAGCGGGATGGCACGGAACTCGCCTGAGTAGCGGAAGAACGACTTCCAGTAGAACCGGCTGTCCTCGGGGATCGCGTCGGTGGCCCAGTAATCCACCTCGTGGATAGTCTGCAGGCTGACCGAGTAGGACGAGAAGCTGATGAGCTTCTCCGGGGTCAGGGATCGGCTCATATGGAGGTGGGTGGCGCCGATCGCCACCAGCCGGACGACCAGCGCCGTGTCCCACATGTTGTTGTGGAACATCGGAATCGGCTGGTAGAGGCGCCGGAAGCGGTCCGAGTCGGTGAGGAACGTCCAGCTCAGGTAGCCGAAGTAGCCGCGGTGCACGCGGTAGTCCGAGTCGAGGTCCGTGACCAGAACCTCGCGCGGGTCAAATCCCCGGGCAACCAGCTCGCGGTACAGCCAGCGGCCCCCGTACGCCATGGCGCTGCTCTTGCCCACCACGATGCCCGGTTCCAGCGGGTCGAGGATGTGGAAGAAGTGGAGGAAGCGATCCCCGAATACGTCGCGCAGCCGGGCCACGTTCTCCCGGCCGGTGGTATCGGTTTCGCGAGTGATGATCGCGATCATCCGGCGGCTCGTTGGCCAGTCCGCTTCGGCCAGGGCTCGGACGGTCTCGTACAGCTTCTCGTAGGGCTCGGTGTGGGTCGGAACGAGGGCGACGTGCCACAGACGATCCGGATCCGGGATGGCATCTCCGCGCCTGGCAAACAGACGGAGGAGCTCCTTCCGTTCGGTGCGGAGTCGGGCCCACTCCTGGCGGCCACCCTGGGCCGCAAGCCGATTCCCGGCCGCCTCCAGCTCGTCGATCCGACCAGCGATCAGCGGCATCCGCGCCTCGATGACGCCGATGCGTCCCGAGACATCGCGCAGGGCGTAGGTCCTCGTGCGCCAGTCCTGGACCGTCGCCACCCGCAGCAGCGCGTAGGCCGCGGTGACGCCGCCCGTCAGCATCACGGCCCGATAGAGCCAGTAGACGTCGAACGACAGGACGAACCAGGCGACGAGTTCGGGCCACCGGAACGACAGGGCGAACCCAGCGATCAGCAGGCCCCAGGTGACCGTTCCTGGCACGACTTCCAGGAGTCGCTGGATCAGCCGAGCCCGGTCAACAGGCTGAAGATCGACGACGGGCGCCGCCAGGGATGAATCTCGTGGACCGGCGGCAGGCTCCGCCGGCGCGAGCTCGGCCGCTTCAGTCACCGAGCGGGATCGGGGTTACCCAGTGCGACAGCGCCGGCGTGCGCCCTCGAACGGCGTCGAAGTACACCTCCCGGATGCGCTTCGTCATCGGCCCCGCCTCACCGGAGCCCACGGGCCGGTGGTCAAGCTCCAGAACCGGAGACACCTGGACACCTGTTCCACACAGGAACATCTCGTCAGCGACGTAGATCTCCGACCGATCGATCGATCGCACCTCGACGGGGATCTCCAGCGCCGCCGCGAGGTCGAGGATGGCCTTGCGTGTCACGCCCTCGAGAATGTCGTCACTGACGGGCGGCGTGAGCAGAACGCCGTTCCGGACGACGAACATGTTCGCCGCCGACGCCTCCGATGCATGGCCGTCCGCCGTCAGCACCAGGGCCTCGTCGAATCCGTTCAGCTCCGCCTCGGACTTCTGGAAGGCCATGTTGACGTAGCCGCCGACGATCTTTCCCCGAGCGGGTAGCGCGTCGTCCGAATTACGGCGCCAGGACGACGTCATGAGGCGGACGCCCTTGTCGATGTCGAGGTAGTTGCCGAACGGGACCGCCAGGATGACCAGCTCGTGGTCGAGATGGTGGAGACGAACGCCGATCGCCCGCGACGACTTGTAGAAGCACGGTCGGATATAGAGGTCTTCCCTGAGCCCGTTCCTCGAGGCGGTTTCGACGATCAGCTGAACGAGTTCGTCGGTGCTCGGCAGATCCTTCATGAAGAGCATGCCGGCGTTCCGGCGGATGCGCTCCATGTGCTCGCGAAGGAACAGTCCATAGAGCGTCTTCTGCTCAGGGTTCCAGTACGCCCGAATGCCCTCGAAGACCGCCGTGCCATACATGAAGGCGTGCGTCATGACGCTGACCTTGGCGTCGCGCTGCGGGACGAACGCTCCTTCGAAGTAGCAGATGAGGTCGTCCAGGGCGGGTGTTGGCCGCGGCGTGGGGGCTGGAGTGGGTGCGTTCTCGGTCAGCATCGGATGGAACTCCTGATGGATCGCGGCACTGGCCGCGGGACCCGGTCGGTTCGAATTCGAGTATACGCGTCGATTCGGAACGGCCCGGACCAGGTCCCCTGTCAGGCTGGCTGCAGGATCGCCGCGATGACGATCGCGAGATACGCCAGGTAGAAGACCCCTCCGATCAGGAGACTCCGGCCCGTCAGCGTTCCACGACGAAGCATCGGAATGAAGATCGCGCCCATCGACAGGAAGGCGATACCGGCTGACGCGAAGGCCACGTAGGAACCTGGAGCGATGACCCAGCTCGTCGGGGCCCAGACGAGGGCGACGACCGTCGGCAGGCTGGCCTGGAAGACCATCGCGCCGGTGATGTTGCCCATCGCCAGGGTGTCCTTGCCCTGGCGGACCCAGATGATCGAGTTGAACTTCTCCGGCAGCTCTGTCGCGATCGGTGCCACGATCAGGGCCAGCAGCACCTCCGAGACCCCGAGCGTCGATGCGACGTTCTCAACGGCCCCGACGAAGGCGATGGCCCCGACGACGATGAAGCTCAGGGCAGCGATGACCTGGACGCTCACGACGCGAAGCCGGGGGTGCCCCGGCTCCCGGCGGTGAAGCGGATCCAGGCGGCGGAAGCGGAGCGGGGCGAGATCCTCGAGATTGACCTCCGGGTCCGCCTCGAAGTGCCGCTTCACGTAGAGCGCGTAGATCAGAACCAGGACCGCGGCCACGACGAGCTTCGGCCAGGTCGGTTCGACCGGGAGCAGGGCGGCCCCGATCGCCAGCGCATAAGCAACGGCGAAGACCCGGATGTCGAGGCCGAGCGCCCGGACGTCCACCGGCATGACATCGCCGGCCGGACGTCGGCGGCCCTGCCAAACGACGGCAGCACCGGTCACGAACATGGCCAGGGTGGCGAGCATGAACGGGGCACCAAGGATGGCGCCGACGCCGATTCCCTCGGTTGCATGCCCGTCGGAAAACAGGATCGCGATGATCGGGATCATCGTCTCCGGCAGCGCTGTCCCCACCGCGGCCAGGACGGATCCGACGGCACCCTCGGCCAGCCCGAGCTTCCGCCCGAACCACTCGATCCCGTTGGTGAAGAGTTCCGCCCCTGCCAGGATCAGCAGGAACGAGCCGAACAGGATGACGAGATCCACGATCAGGCTCCCAGGATGCCGGTACGCGACGCGATCGAGGTCATCGGTCGATCGCCGCTGACAGAGTCCCGGTTATGGTCGAAGGTGCTGGGGTGCGTACGGGAGCAGGGCCACGATGCGGGCCCGCTTGAGCGCCACCGACAGTTCGCGCTGGTGCCCGGCGCACGTGCCGGTCTTGCGGCGCGGCTCGATCTTGGCGCGCTCGGATAGGAAGCGGCGGAGGCGATTGACCTCCTTGTAGTCGATCTGCACGGTCTTGTCCGCGCAGAAACTGCAAACCTTGCGGCGGCGGCGATCCCGGTAGAAGTCGTCTCGCTTGGCGCGTCCGCCGGTGCGGGGAGCTGGTGGCATGTGTGGTGTCCTCGTGCCTCGGATGATCCGCTGGGCGGATCGTCAGGTGGTCAGATGGATGTCGTGATCAGAACGGCAGGTCGTCGAAGTCGTCCTCGCCACCAGCAGGAGCGGAGCCGGATGGCGCGC
>JBDSJV010000020.1:0-5557 GCA_039917225.1 Candidatus Limnocylindrales bacterium | reverse complement strand
CCCTGGTGGGTCGGGATCACGTGCTTGAACGGGAACAGCGACTGGACGCTCTCGAGAAACCGGAACCAGCTCGGGCTGCCCGCGTATGACTCGTCGCCATGCTGGATGGCGGCCCACTGGTCGCGCGACATCGCGCCGGTTCCGCTATCGGTCAGGAGATCGATCAGGACGTCGTCGGCGTGGAGATTGAAGAGGTTGTAGCCGGCGGTCTCCAGCGCGGCATCCCGCTCCTCGACCGTTGTCATCCGTACCGGTTCGACCGAATGAATGCGGAATGGCTCGACGATGGTCTTCCAGCGGTCCATGGATCGATGGTACGCCGAAGGGCCGCCAAGGCGGGCTTGGACGCTCGACTTGCCGGGGGCCGTATTCTCGGGCCATGTGTCGAAGCATCAAGACCCTCCGTCGGTCCGAGACGGCCACGACCACCGGTGAGATCGAGGCGGCTGCCCGGCAGTACGTCAGGAAGTTGAGCGGCTATCGCGTCCCGTCGGTCCGCAACAGCGAGTCCTTCAACGCAGCGATCGAGGAGGTCGCGGCAGCCTCGCAGCGGCTGCTCGAGGCGCTCGCGGTCGAGGTGGAAGTTGGCCCGGATCGATGGATGCCGCGTCGGCCGGCTGGAGCCCCGGATGCGGCGCCCGCAGGTGGCTGAGCCCGACGTCATCGACTCACCGACCGGGCTGGATGCCACCACTCCCTGGGTGCGGCGGTGGCTCCGGGCCGAGGGCATCGCCGCGCTGGTCGGCGGATTCGCCGCCTGGCTCGCCCTCGGGGCGCCGTGGCCGGTCTTCTTCGCGCTCCTCCTTGTCCCGGACATCTCGATGGTCGGCTACCTCGCCGATCGTCATGTCGGAGCGATCAGCTACAACATCGGTCACAACTGGGCGGTGGGCGGGCTCGTCCTTGGGCTCGGGATCGTGCTGACCGTGCCGGCCGTCACGCTCGCGGGCGTGATCCTGGTGGCTCACACCGGCATGGATCGAGCGTTCGGGTACGGGCTCAAGTACCCGACCTCGTTCCAGGACACACACCTCGGGAGAATCGGCCGCCGCCGCTGATCCGAAGCACGGCGAGGCCATCCGCGCCGGGCGGCACTACACTCGGACCGTGACCGCGCCCCTCGATCAGTCCCTCCCCGCGCGCCACCTGACGAGCGCCAAGATCGTGTCCGTACGGGGTACCGATCTCGAGGTTCGCGATGACGTGGTGGTCGGCGAGGAGCCGCTCGAGATCCGGGCCGGGGGCCCCCGCCAGACCCCGATCAACA
This sequence comes from Candidatus Limnocylindrales bacterium, assembly GCA_039917225.1. Taxonomy (GTDB): domain Bacteria; phylum Chloroflexota; class Limnocylindria; order Limnocylindrales; family CSP1-4; genus UBA5189. Next base: position 4,290 of record JBDSJV010000020.1, on the reverse strand, counting down.
TCGCGGTCACGATGCGCACGCCGGGCCACGAGAACGAGCTGGCGATCGGGTTCCTGACCACCGAAGGGCTGATCGAGGGCAACCCCGTCCTCGGTGTCGACGTGGGCGACCCGGGCTTCATGGCCGAACCCGACGACGTGGTCGTCGTCCGGTTGACTCGCAAGCTCGATCCGGCGCTCGCCAAGCAGCGGCACTTCGTAGCTACCGCGTCATGCGGGATCTGCGGCAAGGCCTCGATCGATGACGTTGCCGTCCGCTGCGAACCCCTTCCAAAGGGCCTGCCCGTGGTGTCGAGAACCGTCATCCTGTCCCTCCCCGCGAGGCTCAACGCTGCGCAGGCGGCATTCGAGCGAAGCGGAGGGCTGCACGCCGCCGGGCTGTTCGAGACGGACGGTCGGCTGGTGGCCATTCGTGAGGATGTCGGGCGCCACAACGCCTTGGACAAGGTCATCGGGTCGAGGGTCCTGGCGCGCGAACTTCCGCTCTGGGACCGGATCCTGCTGGTATCAGGTCGGGTGAGCTTCGAGATCGTCCAGAAGGCTGCCGTGGCAGGAATCCCGATCGTGTGCGCGGTCTCGGCTCCGTCCGACCTCGCCATCCGCCTGGCCGATCGCCTTGGTGTGACGCTGGTCGGGTTCCTCCGCGGGGACGGCTTCAACGTCTACACGCACGATGGCCGGATCGACCTTCGGGATTTGATGGGCGCCTGACGGAGCCTCAGATCCGGCGCTCGCCGAGTTCCTCGATCTCGGCCTGGCCGAATGAGTCGGGGTCGGGCCACGAACTCGCCCAGCCATCGGCGCCCAGCTCCGCATTCGAACGAGCGTCCCGCGCCGACGGCCGGGATCCCGAGCCAATCGACCGGCTGAGGTCGAAGGGTCCTGGCGATGCAAACCGGAGTGCAGGGAGGTCGCTTTCGCGCTGCATCCAGTGGCGCACCCCTCGGGCCACGCCCGGCACGATCGTCCACGGTGCGGCGCCGCCCGCAGACCACTGAGCCAGGACGACGAACACGACCGAGGTCAGGATCATCGTCAAGGCGGCGCTCAGCGCGGCAGCCATGGGCCCTGTCATGCGGTCATGATCTGCCAAGAGGACCCGTCGGGCAAGGCCGAACGTCGGAATCCGACGGGGCTAGGGTCGCTGCTTCTCGTTCATGAATTCGAACCCGAAGCGGCCCTTGACGCAGAGGTTGCCCTCGGTAACGGATGAATCCAGCGGCGAGGTGACCTTGACGATCTCGTTGTCCTGCACGTGAAGGGTCAGGGTGCACCCTACGCCGCAGTACGGACAGATCGTCGAGGTCACGGTCTGGGCTGACTCGTTCCAGGTGCCCTCGGCGCGCATGTCGTGCTCGGACTTGAACATCAGCGCCCCCGTCGGGCAGACGTTGATGCAGTTGCCGCAGTAGACGCAGGCGGATTCGGGAAGGGGCACGGCCCACTCCGTGGAGATCCGGGCATCGAAGCCGCGCCCGGCGACCGCGATCGCGAACGTGTTCTGGGCGTCGACGCCGCAGGCATCCACGCACTTGTAACAGAGGATGCATTTGGCGTAGTCGCGGACGTAAAGGTCGTTGTCAACCTTGACGGGCTCGGCGACGTGCGCCGCCTCGGATCCGGTCGCGGCGTGGTGGTGGCCAGCCTCGCGAGCGTCGCGCTCGCCGGCCGCGCTCGGCGGCGACGGCGGCCCGAAGCGTCCCGGATCGGCGTCGTAGCGGGCCATGTAGCCGGCGATGGACCCATCCGGGAGCGACGGCCCGGCAAGGTCCACGTCCACGGAGGACCCGAGCAGCTCCAGGACCAGCTTGCGCGAGTGGCGCACTCGATCGTTGTCGGTCTTGACCTCCATGCCGGGCGACACCTTCTGCGAGCAGGAGGGCGCAAGCGCACGGCCGCCCGTGTCGACGACGCACAGCCGGCAGACGCCGGCCGGTTCGAGGGTCTCGCCGTAGCAGAGGGTCGGGATGTCGATGCCCTGCGACCGGCACGCCGTCAGGATCGTGTCCCCATGCCGGGCGGTGACCGGTTGGCCGTCGATCGTCAACTCGACCCTGGCCGGCTCCGGGGCAGGTGGCGCGGCCGGCACCTGTGGCGAGCGAGCGGGGGTGGACGTGAAAATCTCAGGGTCGTCGCCCGTCCAGGGAACGTCGACGTCGCTCACGCGAGCACTCCCTGGAGGCGCAGGCCGCTGGCCAGGGCGTCGTTCGCCGTCATGCCGAGGCCGCAGATCGAAGCGTCACGGAGGACGCGGCCCAGGTCGTTGAGCAGCTCGAGCTCGTCCTCCATCGAGCCCCTCGGCTGGCCGGCCATCAGGCGGGCCAGCAGTTCCTCCTGGCGGACGGTCCCGACGCGGCACGGGACGCACTGGCCGCACGACTCGTCGCGGAAGAACTGGGCGATGCGTCGGAGGATGTCGAGGAGGTCGGTCGTCTCGTCGAAGACCACGACGGCGCCCGCGCCCAGCGTTGCGCCCGCCTCCTTGGCATGCTCGAAGGTGAGCGGCATGTGGATGGCCTCCGGTCCCACGAAGACTCCGGCCGCTCCGCCAAGGTTGACCGCCTTGATCGTCCGCCCGCCGGACACGCCGCCGGCGAGCTCGATCAGGTCGTGAATCGTGATCCCGAACTCCGTCTCGTAGACGCCGGGCCGCTCGACATGACCGGAGACGCTGAACAACTTGTGGCCGGTGGACTTCGCCGTGCCGATGGTCGCGTACTCGGCTCCGCCGCTCAGGATGATCCCCGGGATGTTGACCAGCGTCTCGACGTTGTTGACGGCCGTCGGCCGCTGGAAGAGCCCCGCGGTGGTGCTCCGCGCGGCCTTGTTGCGCGGCTCGGCGCGCTTGCCCTCGATCGACTCAAAGAGCGCGGTCCCCTCACCGGCGATGTAGGCGCCGCCGCCGCGCCGGATCTCGATGTCGAAGGCGAAACCGGTTCCCATGACGTCAGCGCCGAGGTATCCGGCGTCGCGGGCCAGGCCGATGGCGTTCGCCATCCGGGCCTCGCCGAGCGGGTACTCGCCACGAATGTAGAGATAGCCCTTCTCGGCGCCGGTCGCGAAGCCGGCGATCGTCATCGCCTCGACGAGCGAGAACGGATCCTCCTCGAGGATCGCACGGTCCTTGAAGGTGCCCGGCTCGGCTTCGTCGGCGTTGCAGACGATGTACTTGGGCAAGCCGGTGCTGGCGGCCGCGGCCGCCCACTTCCTGCCGGCGGGGAACCCCGCGCCGCCGCGCCCGAGGACCTCGGCGACGACGACCTCTTCGACGACCCGCCGCGGACCCAGGTCGATCGCCTTGCGCAGGGCCCGGTAACCGTCGGTGGCGAGGAAGTCGGCGAGACTCGTCGGATCGATCCGCCCGACACGGGCCAGGAGTCGGAGCCCGGGGCTGCCCGCCTGGGGGATGGAGCGCCGCAGCGAGGCCAGCCGGTCGTCGGAGGGAGCGGTATCGACGCTTCCATCCTGCACAGACGTGCCGGTGTCGCCGGCCCGGTCGTCGTTCAACTGCCGGACGATCTCCGCCGCATCCACCGGCCCGACCGCGACCCGCAGCGGCGGATCACCGGCGATCGTGTAGAGGGCGGCGGGCGCGCGTTCGCAAAGGCCGAGGCAGGGGCTCCGCAGCCAGGTCGCCCCGGCGCCCGGTGCCGGTTCCCCCGCCGGTCCGAGTTCGCGCTCGAGGTCCCGGCAGACATCCTCCGCCCCGGCCATCCGGCACGCCATGTCATCGCACACGTGCGCGACGGCAGGCGGACGCTTGACCGTGGAGAGGAGCGCGTAGAAGGTGGCGACTCCGTAGGCCTCGGCCGGCGGGACGGTCAGCCGCCGGCAGATGTAGCCGAGGCCGGGCCTGCTGATCCAGCCGATTCGATCATTGAGGGCGTGAAGCGCCGGGAGCAGGAGATCTCGTCTCGAGCGCGCCTCGTGGCCGCCATGGGCGGCACGCCCGTCGAGCGCCATGTCGCGCAGGCCGCCATCCCAGCCGCCACGCACCGCGCCGATCTCGGGATCCAGGACTGCGTCGATGGCCGCCCGTTCCGCGGGACTTGCGAGTGCATCGACGACGTGGAGATCCATGGCCCGAGTGTACGAGACCCTACGGCCGCGGGGAGCGAGCGAGCTGCCCGGCCTCACCCTCAGGCCGGGTTGGGGCTCCGAGCTTCTCGATCCGGATGGCGGTGGCCTTGAACTCGGCCGTCCCCGACTTCGGATCCGTCGCGTCGATGGTCAGATTGTTGACCGCCACGTCGTCCTGGAAGTGCATGGTCATGAAGGCGAGGCCAGGCCG
>JBDSJV010000019.1:0-6317 GCA_039917225.1 Candidatus Limnocylindrales bacterium | reverse complement strand
GCCTTCGCGACGTCGGAATCGGTCAGCGCGTACGACTCGCGGAGCCCCGGCACGGGCCCTTCCCCGAAGAGGTCGCCACCCTCGACGATCTCGGACACGGCGGTGTCGAAGTCGATCGTCGTCCACTGGTTCTCGCCGCGCTTCGTTCCGGGCTTGCGCTTGAGGACGCTGACCAGGCGGTACGGGTCGTAGACGCTCTGCAGGCCCGCTTGACCCTTGGGGCAGATGGCTCCGTCGATCGTGGCGGCGTCCGCCACCGGCGTCTCGTACGGGATGTGCGGGTACATCGTCATCGGGCTGTACGGATTGCCATCGATCTTGGCGATGACCCCGTCGAGCAGCTTGACCTTGATTCCGCAGCCGGTGTTGCACTGGAGGCAGACGGTGTAGAGCTGGTTCTCCGGGTTGACGAGTGGGTACGCTGCGTCGCCGAGCCCCGATGACGCCTGGGCCTTCGCGAGCCGGCTGAATCCCGGGGTCGCGCCGAGGAACGCGACCGTACCGCCCGCGATGGCGGCCATCTTGACGAAGCTGCGCCGGGAGAGGTCGCAACCCTCTGGCTGCTCGCTGGGGACGATCGGAAGCACGTCGCGAGTCATCGGGTCACCTCGGTCGGGGTCCTGAAGACCGACAATCGGTCGTTGGCGATGAGATAGCCCAGCCCGGCCAGGCCGAGGACACCGGCCACGACCGACCACTCCATGAGGCTCGGCGTGTAGTCGAACCCGAGATGGGGGCCCTGGAAGGCCTCGGCGAGGCCCTCGAGTTCGGGGATGGCAAGGGCGGGGAAGATGATCGACGTGCGCCCGACGGCGAGTCCGACGAGGACGAGGACGGCGGCGAGCGCGGCCAGGGGACCATTCCGCGCAGACGCGGGCCAAGCGAGGATGACGATCGGCACGACGATCCCGAGAGCGATCTGCAGGATCCAGAACGCCCACGCGAACCGGCCGAACAGGACGAGTTCGGCGACGGCGACCGCGTCCGGGACCTGGCTATACAGCGCCACCGAGTAGTCGACCCACAGGAAGTACGACTTGACGAGCAGGAGGACGACGAGCGCGAGACCGAGCACGCGCAGGAGCCGCTCGCGTCGCGCCACGTCCTGCACGATCCCGAGAAGCCCGACGATGACGATGAGCAGCGAGACGCCCGATGCGAGGTTGAGGATGGGGAACTGGACCGGGAGCATCGCGGTGTGGAAGCTGACGCGACCCGCGTTGACGCCCAGCAGGGCGCCGATGGCGCCGCTGACGAAGATGGCGAGGACGAGCCCCGCGACCATGAGCGGCTTGAGCCAGCGTCGCCGGTCGAGGCCGATCATCAGGAGCGACCCGACAACGACGAGCAGGAAGGCCGTGTAGCTCCAGACCAGCTGGGCAAGGAGCGACGTGAAGCTTGGCTCGAGGTAGACCTTCCAGATCCGCTCCATGTGACCCAGGTCGAAGCCGATGAGGATGAGCGCCGCCGGGAGTGTCACGAGGCTCGCGAGCAACGCAAAGCGCCCGGTCCCCTTGAACAGCGGCAGCTCGAAGACGTAGTCGAGCGTGGCGATCATGAACGAGCCGGCGGCGGCGCCGGCGAAGAAGAGGTAGCCGGCCACCCACAGGCCCCAGTTGACGTACGAGCCGTAGTTGACATCGCGCTCACCGAACACGAGACGGCTGTAGAAGCCGTAGACCCCGAGGGCGACGGCGAGGATAGCGATGCCGTACAGGGCGCGCTTGGTCGTGATCATCGATCGGTCCTCGCCTACGTCAGGTAGTAGACACGGGGCTCGGTGCCGAGCTCTTCTTTGAGTCGCGAGACGTTCGGCAGCGCGACGAGCTCCGAGACCAGGCTGTGCGGGTCGTTCGCATCACCGAACAGGGTGGCGCGGCCGATGCACGTCGACACGCACGCCGGGAGTTCGCCCACGGCCACGCGGTGCAGACAGAAGTGGCACTTGCGGGCATTGCCGATCGGCGACTCTCTCCCCTCTCGAGGGCTCGCCTTGCGGTATTCGTACATCGGCAGGAACTCGTACTTGCCGGCGGTCTCGCGACCGGCGATGGGCGCTGCGGCGGCCGGTGTCTGGTCGGTATAGGTCAGCCCGAAGTCGGACGTGCGGGCGCCGTACGGGCAGGCGGTGATGCAGGCCCGGCAGCCGATGCACTGGTCGTAGTCGACGACGACGACACCGTCCGCGTTCTTCCAGGTCGCATTCACCGGACAGACCGGAACGCACGGGGGCTTGTCGCACTGCATGCACGGGCGCGGTGTGAACCGGCGGCCCACATTGGGGAAGGTGCCCCACTCCTCCTCGATGACGGGGCGGTACACAATGCCGGGCGGGAGCTTGTTCTCGGCGACGCAGGCGATCGTGCAGGCGTGACAGCCAACGCACTTGCGCAGGTCGATGACCATCACCCAGCGTCGCTGGCCGACTGGTTTCGCGAGTGCTGCGAGCAACTCGACGCGCATGCGTTCGAGGACGTCCACCTGACCGTCGGCTGCGCTCGTCAGGGCGTTGGTGGGGCCCGATGGGGTGGCTCCGTCCAGACCCAGGACGGGCTCAGGCTCGATCGCGAAGATCTCGAAACTGGCGATCGCCGCAGCCGCGCCCGTGCCCACGATCGCCTTGAGGAAACCCCGTCTCGAGGCGCCGGCTTCTCCGCCAACGACTCCCAGCTCTTCCATCGACCTCATCCTCTTGGTGCCTGGCCAATGCGACGCGGGACGCCGTTGCAGGCCATTCTTCCGTGCGCGCCAGCCGCAGCCGAGTGCCACGTGGCCCATATCTGCGGTGCCGGGGGTCACGGGACCGGGAGCCGACCGCGGGGTGCTCTGACGAGCTGCGCCTGGAGCCACGGGATCCGGTCACCGCGCTCAGCGAGCGATGTTCAGCGGATCGCCGGCATGACCCCACTTGACGTTCCGCCGTAGTAGCGGCGGCCGAGCATGAACGCCACCTTGACGAGGGCGATCATGACCGGGACCTCGACGAGCGGGCCGATGACCGCCGCAAATGCGGGGCCGCTCGAGATGCCGAACGTGGCGACCGCGACCGCGATCGCGAGCTCGAAGTTGTTCGACGCGGCGGTGAAGGACAGCGACACCGTCTGTCCGTAGGTCGCCTTTGCCTTCACGCTCATCCAGAAGGTGATGAGGAACATGATCACGAAGTAGATGAGCAGCGGGATAGCGATCCGCACGACGTCCGCCGGCAGGGCGACGATGTTCTCGCCCTTGAAGCTGAACATCACGACGATCGTGAACAGCAGCGCAATGAGCGTGATCGGGCTGATCCGCGGGATGAACGTCTCCTCGTACCACGCCCGACCGCGCCGGCGGATGAGCACCCGGCGCGTCAGGAATCCGGCGATGAACGGGATGCCGAGGTAGATGAATACGCTCTGCGCGATCTGCGGGATGGTGATCTCGACGACCGTTCCCTTGAGCCCAAAGAGGGGCGGCAGGAGGGTGATGAAGACGTACGCGAAGACCGAGTAGAAGAGGACCTGGAAGATCGAGTTGAAGGCCACCAGGCCGGCGGCGTACTCGGGATCGCCGCGCGCGAGGTCGTTCCAGACAATGACCATGGCGATACACCGGGCGAGGCCGATCAGGATGAGGCCGGCCATGTACTCCGGGTAGTCGCGCAGGAAGATGAGCGCCAGCGCGAACATCAGGAGTGGCCCGATCACCCAGTTCTGAAAGAGCGACAGGCCCAGGATCTTCACGTCGCGGAAGACCCGTCCGATCTCCTCGTAGCGGACCTTCGCAAGCGGTGGGTACATCATCAGGATCAGGCCGAGAGCGATCGGGATCGATGTCGCTCCGACCGACATCCGGTCGAGGAGCGAGACGACGCCGGGCACGAAGTTGCCGAGCGCGACCCCGGTCGCCATGGCCGCGAAGATCCAGACCGTGAGGTAGCGGTCCAGGTTCTTGAGGCGGCGGGCCGGTGATGTGGTGACGGCGTCGGCGTCGGCGGCCACGACCCTACTCCTCTCGGTCCTACCGGCGATCCCGGGACGCGGAGCCCGCCCGGCCGCCCGTAGCGCAAACCGAATGGGCGTTCGAAAGGACGTCTGGAGCGTACACCGCCGGGCGCACGATGACAAGGGGCAGAGGCGGCCGCCGGGTCCTGCCCGACTCGGCATCTCGATCGGCGCACAATCCGCAGTAACAACCGGCCCAAGGCTGCGAGTCACGCGCCGTACTACGTCTCAGGCTGGGAGGCCAGATGACAGCAGCGAAGGATAGCCGCCGGTCGCATCCGCTGATGGTCGTTCAGGTCCTGCTGCTGGCGCTCGCCCTGAGCGGCGGCCCGGTCGCCGCGGCGAATCCCGGTCATGAGCGGGGCCCGGGCCTCGATCCCCCGACGGGCCAGGCCGACGTTCAACAGGTCCTGCGCGGTTCGCTCCGCCGGCTTGCGGCGGGTGGAATCACCCCGCCGATGCGCGAGGAACTGCTCCGGGGAACGGTCACCGCCGGCTCGGCCAGCGCGCTCGAGGTAGCGGTGACGTTCCATCTCGACGGGCCCACCGACCCAGCCCTGCTCGCCGAGCTTGCTCGCCGAGGCGCCCGCGTTGCGAACGTCGCTAGTGGTGTCGTGGAGGCCTACGTCTCGCCGGATGATCTGGTTGCCCTGGCGCAGGTCGCGGGCGTTCGATCCGTTCGTCCGATCCTGGCCATCCATCCAACCGGATTCGTCAGCCCGGCCGTCGCCCTCCACGGGGCCAACACGTGGCAGACCGCCGGCTACACCGGGGCCGGCGTCAAGATCGGAATCATCGACGGCGGTTTCACGGGGCTCGCGGCTCGCCTCGGGACCGAGCTGCCCGCGACGGTCCAGGCCCACTGCTACACCTCGGTCGGTTCGTTCACCACGGACCTCTCCGGCTGTGACAACGGCGAGACGCACGGCACCGCGGTCGCCGAGACGGTCTTCGACATGGCGCCCGGCGCTCAGTTCTATGTAGCTTCGCCGAAGTCACGCCTCGACGAGAAGGCTGCCGTTGCGTGGATGACCTCGAACGGCGTCAAGGTCATCAACGCCTCCTTCCTGTCCGGCGGTGTCTTTGACGGACCGGGCGATGGAACCTCTCCTTACAGCAACGCTTCTTACGCCGTGGTGAACCAGACCACGGCGGCTGGCGCGCTCTGGGTCAACTCGGCCGGAAACAGCGGTGATGCCGGGTGGACTGGCGGGTGGACCGACGTCGACGCCAACGGCTGGCTGGAGTTCGCCACCGGTGACGAGCGAAACAGCGTGACCCTCGCCGCTGGCCAGGAGATCACCGTCGCGATCCGATGGGCCGACCCGTGGCGCGCCTCGGCCAACGACTACGACCTCGCCCTCTACTCCGGAGATACGAAAGTGGCCTCGGGTGAAGACGTCCAGGCTGGCGCCGGAGACCCGTGGGAGTTGATCGACTTCACGGCTACTGCGGCGGGCGCGTATGACATCGCGATCAACCGCGTCTCGGGCGCAGCCACGTCGCGGATGCAGCTCCTCGTCCACAGCCACGGCGACGCTCACCTCACCTACCAGGTCGCTGCCGGCACGCTGCCGTCGCCGGCGGACAGCAGCAACCCCGGGATGCTCACGGTCGGCGCCGTCGATGTCGCGACGCCGGGCACCATCGAGACCTACAGCTCGCGCGGGCCGACGCTCGATGGGCGCGTCAAGCCCGATCTCGTCGCCGCGGACTGCGCCGCGACGACCGTCGATCCCGAGTTCTGCGGCACCAGCGAGTCCGCGCCGTTCGTTGCCGGCGCAGCGGCCCTCGTCCTCCAGGCCTTCCCGAGCCTCACCCCCTCGCAGCTCGGCAGCTGGCTCCGGACCCACGCGGTCCCTCTCGGGAGCCCCGTGCCGAACTCGATCTTTGGCTGGGGACGGCTGGATCTCGGTCCGCTGCCCGTCTCCCCAGTTGCAGGAACTGAGCGCTATGCCGGGACGTCCCGCTTTGCCACCGCGGCCGCGATCAGCGCCCAGACCTTTGTCCCCGGTGTCGCGGTTGCCTACATCGCCTACGCCTACAACTTCCCCGACGCCCTCGCCGGGGCCGCTGCGGCCGGGACGGTCCAGGGTCCGGTCCTCCTGGCCAACAGCACCGGTGCCCTCGATCCCGCGACGATCGCCGAGCTGACCCGACTCCAGCCGCACAAGATCATCGTCCTCGGCGGGACCGGGGTGATCAGCGACGCGGTCCGTCAGGCGCTGGCCGCGTATGCCACCAGCGGGACCGTCGTCCGCTATGCCGGGACGTCCCGCTTTGCCACCGCGGCCGCGATCAGCGCCCAGACCTTTGTCCCCGGTGTCGCGGTTG
>JBDSJV010000018.1:0-5611 GCA_039917225.1 Candidatus Limnocylindrales bacterium | reverse complement strand
ACCACCAACGTGATGATGCAGACCAACGGCAATGCGCCGTCCGGCCTTCCGGTCTGGGTCTACTTCTTCGCGGCCGGCGTGGTCGGGCTCGCAACCAGCGTCGCCTTCGTCTACATCACCCAGTTCTACACCGCCGGCACCTATCGCCCGGTCCGGGAGATCGCTGAAGCGTCGCGAACGGGCCCCGCCACCAACATCATCTCCGGCGTCGCCGTCGGATTCGAGACGACGTTCGTGACGGCCATCACCATCGGGATCGCGCTCTTCGCCAGCCATTGGCTCGGCTCGCAGGCCGGCATCGTCAACGCCGACGGCAGGGACGTCGGTGGCATCTTCGGGACCGCGGTGGCAACCATGGGCATGCTCATGACGACCGCCTACATCCTGGCCATGGATACGTTCGGCCCGATCACCGACAACGCCGGCGGGATCGCCGAGTTCAGCCGTGCCGAGGCCGGCGCCCGGGAGATCACCGATCGCCTCGACGCGGTCGGCAATACGACCAAGGCCCTCACGAAGGGCTACGCGATCGCGTCGGCTTCGCTGGCGGCCTTCCTGCTGTTCAGCGCCTACATCGACAAGGTCAACCTCATCCTGACCAACCGGGGCGAGCCGCTCCTCGAGTCGGTCAACCTGGCTAACGTCAACGTCTTCATCGCCGCCCTGATGGGAGCGATGCTCGTCTACTTCTTTTCGTCGCTCGCCATTCGGGCGGTCGGGACCACGGCCCAGGCGATCATCGTCGAGGTCCGTCGCCAGTTCCGGGAGATGCCCGGGATCATGGACTACAGCGTCCGTCCGGACTACGCCCGCGTCGTTGACATCACCACGCGAGCCGCGCTCCGCGAGATGATCGCGCCCGGACTGGTCGCGGTCGCCACCCCGATCATCGTGGGCCTCCTCCTCGGCGCCGAAGCCGTGGCCGGCATGCTGATGGTCGGGACCATCTCGGGTGTCCTCCTCGCGACCGTCCTTAACAACAGCGGTGGAGCCTGGGACAACGCCAAGAAGTACATCGAATCGGGCAACCTCAAGGACGTGACCGGCAACGTTCTCGGCAAGAAGACGGACGCCCACGCGGCGGCCGTCGTCGGTGACACGGTCGGCGATCCGTTCAAGGACACGGCGGGTCCGTCCCTCCACGTCCTCGTCAAGCTGCTGGCGACGATCACCCTGGTCCTCGCCCCGCTCTTCATCCGCTAGCGTCACCGCATCGGAGGCCGGGATCCCCCGGCCTCCGACAAGGAGTCCATGGACACCAGCCTCGTCCACGCCCTGATCCTCGGGATCGTTCAGGGGCTGACCGAGTTCCTGCCGATCTCGTCGTCAGCTCACCTGATCCTGATCCCGCGCCTCCTGGGCTGGCAGGACCCGTTCATCGACTCGGCCGCCTTCGACGTGATGCTCCACATGGGTACCCTCCTTGCCCTGCTGGCCTATTTCTGGCGGGATCTGATCCGCTTGCTGGTGGCGTGGCTGGGCTCGGTGCGGGACCGCCGGATCGCCGCGGATCCCGACCGACGCCTTGCCTGGTTGCTCGTGGTTTCGGTCGTGCCGGCCGCGCTCCTCGGGGCGGCACTGGAGGGCTTCTTCGAGCGAACCTTCCGGGATCAGTACGCCTGGATCGCGCTGTTCATCCTGGTTGGCGCCGGTCTGCTCTGGCTCGGCGAACGCCACGGTCAGCGCACCCGCGGCCTCGACCAGATGGTCTGGCGCGATGCGGCGGCGATCGGCGTCGCCCAGGCGCTCGCGCTGTTCCCCGGGGTGAGCCGGTCGGGGATCACCATCGCATCCGGGCTGTTGCTGGGGCTCGAGCGCGAGGCCGCCGCACGCTTCAGTTTCCTGATGGCCGTGCCTGTCATCGCCGGCGCCGGCCTGTTCAAGGCTCGGAACCTGGTCGGCCAGGACCTCGGCGGCGCCCAGGGCGATCAGCTTGTCGTCGGGATCGTCGCCGCGGCCGCGTTCGGGTTCCTGGCGATCGCTCTGCTGCTGCGGTTCCTGCGTACCAATCCCACGACCGTCTTCATCCTGTACCGGGTGGTCCTCGCGGCCGTTGTCGTGGTGGCCTGGCTCGGGCTCTGGACAAGCTGAGGGCCGGGCGATCGATGGACGTCATGAAGCAGCTCCGGCAGCGCGCCATCCGCGACCTGGTGGAGCAGCGACCGATCCGCACCCAGCAGGAACTGGCCGCCGCGCTCCGGGAGCGTGGGTTCCGGACGACGCAGGCAACCATCAGCCGCGACGTGGCCGAGCTCGGCCTGCTCAAGGTGTCGAAGGGGGGGACGAAGGCCTACGCTCTGCCACCGCGCTTGATCGAGGCGGAGGCATCCGGCGAGGAACGGCTCCGGCGCCTCCTGCGGGACCTTCCGGCCGAGTTCCGGGAGGCCGGCCTGATCCTGGTGATCCGCACCCTGCCCGGTTCCGCGCACGCCGTCGCTGCGGCGCTTGACCGCGCCCGCTGGCCGGAGGTCGCCGGCTCGATCGCCGGTGACGACACCGTCTTCGTGGCCCTGGTGGATCGGTCATCGGTGAAGCGGGTCCGGCTTCGCCTCGAGGGGCTCTCGTCCGGCGGCGAAGGCTTTGACACCCCTCGGGGGCCGCGCTAGGCTACGCCACCGGCCTTGGAACTCCAGGCCCGTGGGTAGCCCCCGGAGCACTGGGGGTTCTTCGTTTTCTGTGAGAGCAGCGTGCTCGGTTCGCCGCACCCCGCGGCAACGGACAGCTCAGTTTCCGGAGCCAACGTGAACAACAAACCCACCTATATCTCCCGGGAGGGTCTCGAGCAACTCCGGCACGAACTCGACGAGATGGTGTCGAGTCGCCGGCCCGAGGTCGCCGGCCGGATCCACGATGCCAAGGAGCACGGCGATCTCAGCGAGAACGCCGAGTACGAGGACGCCAAGAACGAGCAGGCCTTCGTCGAGGGGCGGATCCAGACGCTCGAAGCGCTGATCAAGAACGCCACCCTCATCGACGAGCACCCCTCCAAGGAGATGGTCCAGATCGGTTCGACCGTGACCGTCCGTGGCCCTGAGGGCGAGGTGTCGTTCACCATCGTCGGCTCGACCGAGGCCCGCCCGACCGAGGGCCGGATCTCGAACGAGAGCCCCGTCGGGCGAGCCCTGCTCGGACGCAAGAAGGGCGACAAGATCATCGTTCGCGTTCCAGATGGCGACATCAGCTACGCGGTGCTCGGCATCGCCTGACCTTCGAGATCAGGGGCGGCGGCCAGTCCGCCGAAGGAGCAGCAATGGACTGGGCGGACGAGCTGGCCTCGCGCGTCTCGGGGCCACAGGTCATCAACGACTCGAAGACGCCGTCCGGCACCGTTCACGTGGGGAGTCTGCGCGGCCCGGTCATCCTCGACGTCATCACGCGAGCGCTGCGGATCGCCGGGCACGATACGACCCTGCTGTACGGCGTCGATGACCTCGATGCGATGGATGCTCAGGCCCTCCTGACCCCGGACGCCATCGACCGATACATGGGGGTCCCGCTGGCCCACATTCCCGATCAGGAAGCCGACGGCCACGCCTCGTACGCCCGCCACCATGCCCAGACGTTCATCGACCTGTTTGCCGATCTCGGTGTGCACCCCGATCGCTACTACTGGATGAGTGACATCTATCCGACCGGCGCGATGGACGAGTACATCCGGAAGGCTCTCGATCGGGCACACGTCGTCCGGGACCTGTACCGACGCGTCTCGAACGTCCAGCACCCGGACACCTGGCACCCGGTTCTCGTGATCTGCGAGGGCTGCGGAAAGGTCGGCACGACCATCGTCACCCGGTGGGACGGCGAGCGCGTCTACTACGAGTGTCGCGCGGACCTGGTGACCTGGGCTCATGGCTGCGGAGCTTCGGGCTGGGTGGAACCGTTCGGTGGGCGCGCGAAGCTGCCATGGAACCTGGAATGGGCGGCCCAGTGGAGCCTGTTCGGGGTGACCATCGAGCCGTGCGGCAAGGATCTCGCGACGGCCGGCGGCTCTCGCGATCGCTCGGATGCGATCGCGCGCGAGGTCTTCGAGCGCGAACCACCGATCAACGTCCCCTACGAGTTCCTGAACATCGGCGGTCGAAAGATGTCGACCTCGAAGGGCCGGGGGGCCGCCGCGCATCGGATCGTGGAGGTCATCCCGCCCGACCAGATCAGGACCCTCTTCATCCGGCCGCGTCCGAACCAGGCCATCGAGTTCGATCCCGAGGGGAGCGACGCCATTCCGCGCCTCTTCGACGAGTTCGACAAGCTGGCCGATGCCACAGCGGGCCGTCCGATCAAGGGCGAGATCGCACCGGGCTACGAGTCGGTCTTCCGCTATGCGCTCCGGAATGCGGATGCCGACGTCGCCGCAGAAGCCGCGGCCTTCCGGCCGAATTTCGCCCACCTCGCGTTTCTCGCCCAGGTCCCCGGGGTCGACGTCGTCGCCCGGATGGCGGACGAGAAGGGTTCGGCTCTGGATGAGCGGGAGCGGGAGATCCTCGACGAGCGCCTGGCTGCCGCCCGATCCTGGCTTGAGTCATACGCACCGGATCGGGCCCGAATGGCGGTCCGCGACACCCTCCCGGACGAATCCGCTGTCCTCGACCCGGCGCAGCGAGCGTTCCTGGGGACCCTGGCCGGCGCGATGACGGAGAGTCGTGGTGCGGAGGGCGCGCGGCCTTCCGGCGGCGACGCGTGGCAGGCGGCGATCTTCGCAACCGCGGCCGGCCTGGGGCTCCAGCCGGGTCGCGCGTTCGCCGCCCTCTATCTCGCCTTCCTGGGCCGGACGAGCGGTCCGCGGGCTGGCTGGCTGCTGGCCGGCCTCGACCAGGCCTTCGTCCGGGCGCGCTTGAGCGAAGCAGCGGCCGGCGGTGCGACCATGAGCGATGCAGGAGGTACGACATGAGTGTCGGCATCGCACGGCTCCGGGAAGAGTCAGACGCCATTCGTCAGGGCGCCATCGACAAGGGCGAGGATCCCACGCTGATCGATGCCGCCCTCGCATCCGACGAGCGCCGCCGGACCCTCCAGGGCGAGGGTGACGCGCTGCGCGCGGAGCGAAACAGCGCCTCCAAGTCGATCGGGGAGGCGATCAAGGGCGGCGCACTGCCCGATGGCCCCGAGGTTGCCGAGCTCCGCGCACGGTCCACGGAGATCGGGGATCGGCTGACCGCCATCGATGCCGAACTCGCCGAGGTGGAGGCGACGGTCGAGGACCTCATGCTGCGCATCCCGAACCCGGCCGAGACCGATGTCCCGGTCGGTGGCGAGGAAGCCAACGTCACGATCCGGACCTGGGGGGAACAGCTTTCCCACGACCAGCCGGTCGAGGGCCAGGTCGGTGCGGATGCGCCACCGGGTGGTGCGACCTGGGAGCGACGACCGCACTGGGAGATCGCCGAGCAGCTCGGCATGATCGACCTGGCCCGTGGCGCCAAGATCGCTGGTTCCGGGTTCCCCGTCTACAAGGGCGCCGGCTCGGCATTGCAGCGCGCCCTGATCATGTGGTTCCTCGATGTCCACACCCGCGAGAACGGGTTCACCGAGGTCTGGCCACCGGCGGTGGTCAACCAGGCGTCCGCCCGGGGCACGGGCCAGATCCCCGACAAGGAGGACCAGATGTACGTCG
>JBDSJV010000017.1:0-3885 GCA_039917225.1 Candidatus Limnocylindrales bacterium | reverse complement strand
GCCCGGAGCTCCGTCGAACCCGGGTCGAGGCCCGCCACGCGTCCCGCCAGCGACGCATAGAACCGGTCAGTGATCAGGATGAAGATCACCGCCGACGCGAGCGGCTGACCGACCCGCGAGAGCGCGTTGTTGATCGCCGATGCCAGGCCAGCCCTAGTCACCGGAACGGAATCCATGAGCGTCGAGGTCAGCGGCGCAACGACACCGGCGATTCCGATCCCGAGCAGCGCGAAGGCAGGTAGAGGGTCGATGAGGGTCGCCAGCGGTGGCACGAGCGATGACGGCGCGCTGATCAGCGCCAGCCAGGGCGTCGAATCCTCGGGAACGCGGAGCCACCAGAGGGTGCCAGCTGCCATGACCAGGGGGCCGGCGACCAGAAAACGACGGGCCCCGTGGCGGCCGGCGAGGGTGCCGACCCAGGTGGACAGGCCGACGATCGCGAGGCCGGTCGGCAGGCTCACCAGCGCGCTGGCCAACGGCGTGTAGCCCAGGACACCCTGCAGGAACAGGCTCTGGAGGTAGAGCAGGACGTACAGGCCGGCGTAGATGAGGACCGTCGCCAGGTTGATCGCCGTGAACGCTCGGTTCCGGAACAGATCCGGCGGCACGAGCGGGTCCCGACGCCGGGCCATCAGGATCGGGAACGCGATGAGGGCCGCCACCCCGATGCCCAGGACGACCAGTGGTCCGGCCTCCGACCAGCCGACCTGCTGGCCGCGGATGGCCCCGAAGGAGACTCCGCCAACGGCGACGGCCGCCACGACGGCTCCCAGCAGATCGAACCGCACGCGCACCTGGCGGTCGGTCGGAACCTGAACGAAGCGCAGCGTGAGCCAGACCCCCAGGACAATCAGCGGCAGGTTCACCAGGAAGATGCTCCGCCACCCGAACAGCTCCACGAGCGCCCCGCCAATGGGTGGCCCGAGGACCGCCACGACCGACGTTGCGGCTGCCCAGGTCCCGAACGCGCGAGCGCGCGACGGACCTTCGAACATGGTCGTGATGATGGCCAGCGATCCGGGCACGAGCAGGGCGCCGGCCACGCCCTGGACAAGCCGCGCGCCCGCCAGGACGTCGAGGCTCGGAGCCAGCCCGCAGGCCAGCGAGGTGGCCCCGAACCCGATCAGCCCGACCAGGAACATCCGACGCTGTCCGTAGCGGTCGCCGAGCGCCCCGGCGAGCATCAGGAAGGCAGCCAGCGTTGCCATGTAGCCGGCCACGATGTAGACCTGTCCCTCGAGGACGCCGATGGCGACGGCGGGCAGGCTGGATCCGATCCGCGGCAGGGCGACATTGACGATCGTTCCGTCCAGGAAGACCGTCGCAGATCCGATCATCGCGGCCGCCAGGGCCCCGCGCGCCGAGGGTTTCATCGCGGGAGTGTAGTGCGCGCCCTCTCGATCGGGGACACGCTAGACTCCCCCCGTGCCCGGACCCGTGGCGCTCGTTGGCGCCGGAGAGTTCCTGCCCGGGATGGTTGCGCTGGACCGTGACCTTCTCGCCGTGAGTGGCCGCGCGCGACCGCGCGTCGCGATCCTGCCGACGGCCAGTGCCCCCGACGGAGAAGCCATCTTTCGCCGCTGGGCCGAGCAGGGCTGTGACCATTTCGCGGCGCTTGGTGCCGAGGTCGAGCCCGTCCTCGTCCGGTCAGTCGCCGAGGGATTCGATGCGGCGGCGCTGCAGGCGACCGGGGAAGCGGATCTCATCTATCTGTCCGGCGGGAAGCCCGGACACCTGCAAGACGTGCTGGCTGGAAGCCCGCTCGGCGAAGCGATCCGCGCGGCCCACGCCCGGGGAGCAGTCATCGTCGGTTGCTCCGCCGGCGCGATGGTGCTCGCTGGCTGGCAGCTCGACTTCCGTCGGAGACGGCTGCCGTGGCGTGCTCGGTGGTCCGTTGGGCAGGGGATCGTGGCCGGGGTTGCGGTGCTGCCGCACTACAACGCGTGGCCGGAGCCCATCCTGGCCCTCATGGCGCTCCAGGCGCCCTCGGGCACCGTCGTGCTGGGCCTGGACGAGGACACGGCCGCCGTGGACTTTGGCGACGGGTGGCAAGTTCGTGGCCCGGGCCGCGTCACCACCTGGCGCGGACGACATCGCGAGCGGTTCCGGCAGGGCGAGGCCTTCAGCCTCTAGCCGAGGATCTATGGCGCGCGACCTGGACTATTCGGGACGAGCCTTGCGGAAGCAGTCCGAGCAGTAGACCGGGCGATCCATGCGAGGCCGGAAGGGGACCTGCGCCTGGTTGCCGCACTCGGAGCAGAGAACCGCGAAGAACTCGCGGGTCGTGCCGCTGCTCTCGTAGCCGCGTGGTCCGCCGAGGTCGTGGGCGTCGTAGCCGCCGCCGTCGCGGGCTGCCCGCCGGCTGGCGCGACACGAGACGCAGCGCTTGGGCTCGGACGAGAAACCCTTCTCCGCGTAGTACTTCTGATCGTCGGCTGAATGGATGAATTCCTGGCTGCAGTCGACGCAGCTAAGCGTCCGATCCGCGTAGGTCACAGGGTGCCTCCCGAGCGCGATGGTCATCGTGGCGCGCTCCGCGGGATCGGCTGGGACGGGCGAAGCCGGCAGTGCCGGGGCCGCGCAACCCTTGGTGCCGATGTGGAGTCCCTTGGGCGGGGCGCACCGGTTTCGTTGGCCCGGAGGATACATCGGATCGCCCGGCTGGTCCCCGGAGCGCCCCTTCGGAGGACCTGCGGATGCCGGAGAAGGCGTGCCATGCTACCTGTCACAATGATCGGCAACGGTTCGGGTGACGAGCGGGGAGCAATGGGGGCGCCCTGATCGTCGGGACCCGTGGGGCCGTCGGACGCCACCGATTCTGGAGGCGACCGCCGGCCCGAGCGGGTTCGGGCAGCCTGCGGCCCGCTGTTCCGGTGCTCGCCAAGGAGGCCGACCAACCCGATGCTTCGAGTGCTCCACACCGCCGACGTTCATCTGGGCGCACGCCACGCCGATCTTGGCGCCCAGGCGACCGCCCAGCGAGAGCGGCAATTCGCCGCCTTCCGGGTGAGCATCGATGGCGCGATTGCCGAAAAGGTCGACCTGGTTCTCATCGCCGGGGATCTGTTCGACTCGAACGTCCAGCCCCGTCGCTCGGTGGAGCGCGTCGCGGCCGAGCTGAAGCGCCTGGCTGACGCACGCATCCGGACGGTCATCATTCCCGGCACGCACGATGTCTACGATCGCGCCTCGATCTATCGCGCCCACGACCTGCCGAAGCTCGCCGGCGCCGACGGGACAGACCTCGTCACGATCCTGACTCCGGAACGTAAGTCGATCCGATTCGAAGCGCTCGATGCCACGGTCCACGCCCGGGTCTTCGCGACGAAACGGGCCCCCCACTCGCCGCTCGAAGGCTTCGACATCGCCGGCGATCCGTCCACCTGGCAGATCGGGATGGTCCACGGCTCGATCGCCATCCCGAAGCAGACCGAGCACGACGAGGTGGTCATCACCACCGAGGAGATCGCGGCCAGCAAGCTCGACTACCTGGCCCTCGGTCACTGGCACTCATCGCAACATGGCACGGCCGGGGGGACGGTCTATGCCTACCCCGGCGCACCCGAGCCGGTTGCCCTGGACCAGGATCGGGCCGGCAACATCCTCCTCGTCACGCTCGAGGCGAAGAACAGCGTCCACGAGGTCAGGTTCGAGGAGGTGCGCGTCGGGCGCACCCGGTTCGAGAAGATGGAGATCGACGCCGCCAAGCTCGCCTCGCAGCCGGCCCTGATCGAATCCCTCGCCCGTCGCGCGGACAGGGACCTGGTCCTCGACGTCCGGCTGATCGGGGTGCGGCCGGACGCCCTCGACATTCAGCCCGAGGAGGTCGAGGCCGACCTCGCCGATCGGTTCCTGAAGGTCCGCGTGCGTGACCGATCGGTGCCG
>JBDSJV010000016.1:0-3454 GCA_039917225.1 Candidatus Limnocylindrales bacterium | reverse complement strand
AGCACGAGCGCGAAGCGACCCTTTGCCGACGGTCCGAGCAGGCGGGCGAGGGCGATGTCAGTCGAGAAGATCAGGACCGCCAGGCCGAACCGGGTGGTGATGGTCACCAGGGCGTCGCGCATGAGCGGCGACGCGGCGGCCGGCCCCGGCACGCGCCGGGGGGCAGCGGCCGCCGCCGGATCGGGCGCGGGCACGGTCATCGATCGACCCGGTTCACTCCGAGCCCGACGCGGCGTGAGGTCGAATAGCCGCCAGCTCGGGATCGGCAAGGGCCCCGGCGAACCACGCAGCGGTGCGAGCGAGGCCGTCGGGGAGTGAGACCGTGGCTCGATAGCCCAGGACGGCGGCGGCCTTGTCCACCCGCGCCACGTTGCGCGTGACATCGCCGACCCGGGCCGGTCCATGGCGGATCTCCAGCGGCCGACCGACCGCGCGCCCGATCTCGTCGGCCAGCTGTGCCACGCTCGTCTCGACGCCGGTCCCAGCCTGGAACAGCTCGCCCGCGATGTCGGCCTCGGGCGCAAGCAGGGCAGCGATCACCGCGGCCGCGAGATCCTCGGCATGGACGAAGTCGCGCGTCTGGCTGCCGTCCCCGTTGATCTCGATCGGCTGCCCGCCCAGCGCCGCCCGCAGCCAGGCCGCGACGACGCTCCGCTTGTGGAGTGAGTTGGGCCCGTAGGCGTTCGAGAACCGCAGGGAGCAGGCGACCAGGCCATAGGTCGCGGCGTACGCCTGCCCGTAGGCTTCGATGGCGAGCTTGGAGGCGCCATATGGCGAGAGGGGATGGGGGAGGTCCGTCTCGTCGCTCGGCGGCTCATGGTCGCCTGCTGCGGCGTTCGAGGAGGCGAAGACGAAGCGACGGACGCCGGCCAGGCGGGCGGCGTCGAGCAACCCGACCGACCAGGCGACATTCGCCTGGAATGTCCCGAGCGGATCCCGCACCGAGTCGTCTATGCCGGCGCGCGCGGCGAGGTGGACGATGGCATCGATGCCTACGACGGCCGAACGCACCACCGATGCGTCCGCCAGCGAGCCGCGCACGAGGTCGTGTGGGACGCCGCTCAGATAGGCGGTCCGGCCGATCGACAGGTCGTCGAGGATGCGAACGCGATCGCCGCGGCCAACCAGCGCTCGGGCGAGATTGGACCCGATGAAGCCGGCCCCGCCGGTGATGAGGACCGTGCGCGTCATGGCGATCGCCCGGTCAGGCGCGGCTCGCTGCGAGCGGTCGCTCCGGGACCCAGCGGACGTTCTGGACGAGCGTCGCAGGGTCTATCCGGTCCTCCTGCTCTTTGATCCGCACGAGCATCGTGTCGATGAGTTCCTCACTCAGCATCCGCGGCTGAAGTCCCAGGCCCAGGAGCCCCGTGTGCCGGGCGTTGTAGTAGTGCTTCTCTGCCTCGACGCGCGGGTTGGGCGTGTGCTCGATGGAGACCGTCCACCCGAGATGCTCGCCGGCGAGCCGCACCCGCTCGGCAAGCTCCAGGACGCTGAACTGCTCCGTGAACTGATTGAACACGCGGAGCTGGCCGGGCTCGGCGGGGGTCTCCGTGGCGAGGGCGATGCAGGCCACCGTGTCGCGGATGTTCAGGTACCCGCGCGTCTGGCCGCCCTGGCCGTAGACGGTCAGTGGATGACCGATGGCCGCCTGGACACAGAACCGGTTGAGGGCGGTCCCGAAGACCTCGTCGTAGTGGAAACTCGTGGCCAGCCGCGGATCGAGTGCGGATTCGTCGGTCTCCACGCCATAGACCACGCCCTGGTTGAGATCCGTCGCGCGCAGACCCCAGATCCGGCACGCGAAATGGATGTTGTGGCTGTCGTGGACCTTGGACAGGTGGTACATGGAGCCGGGCGTTTTCGGGTAGAGAAACGTGTGCTGTCGACCGTTGTGGTCGACGGTCAGGTAGCCCTCCTCGATGTCGATGTCGGGGGTCCCGTACTCGCCCATCGTGCCGAGCTTGACGAGGTGTGTCTCCGGGCTGATGTCGCGGATGGCGAACAGGACGTTGAGGTTCCCGACGACATTGTTGGCCTGGGTATAGGTGGCGTGGCGAGCGTCGATCATCGAGTAGGGAGCAGATGGCTGCTCTCCGTAGTGGACGATCGTTTCGGGCCGGAAGTCTCGGACCACGGACTCCACGAACGCGTAGTCGGTGAGGTCCCCGACGAACAGCTCGATGTCGAGCCCGGTGACCTCGCGCCAGGCGCGGATCCGCTCATGCAGGGTCGGGATCGGGAAGAGGGGCCTGACCCCGATCTCCAGTTCCCACTGGCGCTTGGCGAAATTGTCGACGACCGCGACGCGATGCCCGGCCTTCGAGAAGGCCATCGCCGTCGGCCAGCCCAGGTAGCCGTCACCGCCGAGGATGAGGGTCCGCTGCGTCACGCTGTCATCTCCGTTTCAGGCTCAGGGGGGCGTGGCCGCGCGGGCCGGGGCGAGTCTAGCACGAGGTCGCTGCCGTATAGACTCCAGCCGTGCGCGTCACGCAATACCTGATCGATGGGCTGGGGCACCTGTCAACGCTCGTGGCCGACGAGGCGGCGGGGGTCGCCGCGGTCGTCGATCCGCGCCGTGACGTGGACGTCTATCTGGCGGCCGCGCGCGACGCGGACCTGCGGATCACGCACGTCGTCGAGACCCATGTTCACAACGACTACGTGTCGGGTGGCAGGGAGCTCGCCACACTGACCGGTGCCGCGCACGTCATCGGCGCGGGCGCGGAACTGGCGTACGAGCATCGTCCGGCACGCGATGGTGACGCCTTCGACGTCGGGTCGGTGCGCTTCCGGACGCTCGACACGCCGGGGCACACGCCGGAACACGTCAGCTACTCGGTGGCCGACACGTCTCGGGCGGACGATCCCTTCCTGCTGCTGACCGGCGGGTCGCTGCTGGTCGGCGCCGTCGGGCGGACCGACCTGCTCGGGGTGGAGAACGCGCGCCCCTTCGCCGCGGCGATGTACCGCTCGCTTCACGAGGTGATCCTGCCACACGAGGACTCCGTGATGGTCTACCCGACCCACGGAGCCGGCTCGCTGTGTTCGACCGGGATCGCCTCGACTTCGTGGTCCACCGTGGGGTACGAGCGACGGCATGACCCGCTCCTGGCGCCGATGGAGGTGGACGCGTTCTCGCGCGCACTGCTCACGGGCCAGCCCGCGTTCCCACGCTACTTCGCACGGATGCGCCCGATCAACCAGGCTGGCCCCAGGCTCCTGGGGGGTGTCGTCCCGGAGATCCCGCCGGTCTCCGGCGATGGCCTGGACGCGGCCCTGGTACGGGGCGCCCTCATCGTGGATGCACGCTCACCGGAAGCGCATGACCGGGGGCATGTGCCGGGCTCCCTCTCGATCCCGGCCGGGTCCGCGTTCGGGACGTGGCTGGGCTGGGTCGTGGACCACGATCGGCCGCTGATCCTGGTCGTGGAGGATGTCGCGGACCTGGATGACC
>JBDSJV010000015.1:0-3632 GCA_039917225.1 Candidatus Limnocylindrales bacterium | reverse complement strand
GCAGCCGTGCCCGGCGACCGATATCGACGCGAGCTGGTGCTGACCGTCGGCTATCTCATCCAGGCAGTGGCGATGCTCGCGACGGGGCTCGCGATCCTGCTGAGTCTGACGCCGATCGTCGTCTACGCCTTCGCGGCCGCGGCGGCGACCAGCATCACGCTCACCCGACCGATCCAGGGAGCGCTGATGCCGTCGCTGGCGAGAAGTCCCGATGAGCTGACCGCGGCCAACGTCGCTTCGGGCACGGTGGAGAGTTTCAGCATCATGGCTGGACCGATCCTGGCTGGGCTCCTCCTGCCGGGACTTGGGTCGGGGGCGGTCTACCTCGGTGCGGCCGCCATGCTCTTTGCGGGTGCGGGACTGGTGGTTGGAATCCGGCCTGATGACCGGCGCCAACCAGCGGTTGTGCGTGCCCCGGGCGGGCTCGCAGGCACCGTTCTGAAGGAAGGACTGCAGGGCTTCCGTCGACTCGCAGCAGATCCCTCGTCCCGGGCCGTGGTCTCGCTGCTGGCTGGCGCCTGGATGTTGTGGGGCGCGCTCGACGTCTTCGCCGTCATGCTGGCGATCGATCTGCTGGGGATCGGCGACCAGGGCGCCGGCTTCCTGACCTCGGCGGTGGGGGTGGGAGGGTTGGTCGGAGCTGTGGCGACCGTCCTGCTCATCGGAGACGGCAGGCTGACCATACCGATCGCGATCGGCATCGCACTGTGGGGCCTTCCCCTGGCCCTTCTCGGCTCTGTCCCGGTCCCGCTGGTCGCCTTCGGCCTGATCGCGCTCGCCGGCGCCGGCCGAACCATTCTCGACGTCGCGAGCCGGACCCTGCTCCAGCGCGTTGCCGCCGACGAGGTCCTCGCCCGGGTCTTCGGAATCCTCGAGGCGGCCCAGATGGCGGCTCTGGCCGTTGGATCGATCGCTGCGCCGATCCTCGTCCTCGCGTTCGGCCAGCGAGGCGCCCTCGTGATCGCAGGACTCTCACTGCCACTGCTCGGCATGCTGAGCTGGCGCCGGATCTGGGGATCGGACCGGCCGACACTCGCGCCGCGCCGCAGTCTCGAGCTCCTCCGTGGCCAGGCGATGTTCGCCCGTCTCGAGGCGCCAATCCTGGAGCGGCTTGCCGGAGCCCTGCGGCCCTTCGAGTTCGCCGCGGGCAACTGGGTCATCCGTCAGGGAGAGCCAGGCGACTTCTTCTACGTGATCGACGAGGGGACCGTCGAGGTCTCGATCGATGGGCGGTTCATCCGCAACGAGGGGCCCGGCGAGGCGTTCGGGGAGATCGCCCTGCTCCTCGACGTCCCGCGCACTGCCTCGGTCCGGGCGGTATCATCCGTTCGGCTCCTCGCCCTCGATCGCGCGATATTCCTGGCGTCGGTCGGTGGGTATGCAGGAGCCCACGCCGCTGCGGCCGAACTGAGCGCTACGGGCCCCGCCACTCGCTGACGCCCCTACACTCTGGGCATGAAATACGCCGAATCCATCCTCGATCTCGTCGGCGGAACGCCCCTCGTGCGGCTCACGCGCGTGACCCGGGACCTGGGGCCGGTGGATGCCCAGCCGCTCATCCTGGCCAAGCTGGAGACGCTCAACCCCGGTGGGTCGGTCAAGGACCGGATCGGCTTGCCCATGATCGAGGCGGCTGAACGCGCCGGGCTCCTCAAGCCCGGCGGCACGATCATCGAGCCGACATCCGGCAACACGGGCCATGGCCTGGCGATCGCTGCAGCGTTGAGGGGCTATCGCTGCATCTTCGTCATGGCTGACAAGCAGTCGCCGGAGAAGCAGGCACTGCTCCGCGCGTACGGCGCCGACGTCGTCCTGTGCCCCACCAACGTGGAGCCGGAATCTCCGGAGTCGTACTACTCCGTGGCCGCTCGCCTCGCCCGGGACATCCCCGGTGCATTCAAGCCGGACCAGTACTGGAACATGGAGAACCCCGCTGCCCACGAGCGAACCACCGGGCCCGAGATCTGGGAACAGACCGAGGGTCGGATCACCCATCTCGTCGCCAGCGCCGGGACTGGCGGAACGATCAGCGGGACGGGTCGCTATCTGAAGAGCCAGAACGCCGAGATCACGATCGTCGGCGCAGACCCGGAGGGCAGCATCCTGTCCGGTGACACGCCGCGCCCGTACCTCACGGAAGGAGTGGGGGAGGACTTCCTGCCCGGGACCCATGACCCGTCCGTGGTGGACCGCTGGGTCCGCGTTTCCGACAGGGACGCGTTCCTGATGGCCCGCCGGATCACCCGGGAGGAGGGGATCCTGGCCGGCGAGTCATGCGGGACGGCGGTCGTCGCAGCGCTCGATGAGGCTCGGCGGCTGATGGCCGCCGATGCGGACGTGGCAAGACGGGCCGTCATCGTGGTGATCCTCCCGGACGGCGGGAGGTCGTACCTGTCCAAGCTCTACAACGACGAATGGATGCGGGCGAACGGTCTCCTCGCGACGACCGGCGCGGTCGTCCGGGTCGGGCAGATCCTCGCCGGGCGCGACCCTGGGCAGGACCTTCCGAACCTCGTCCTGGCGCGGACCACGGATCGCGTCGGCGACGCGATCGACACGCTCCAGCGCTTCGGCATCAGCCAGCTCCCGGTCTCCCAGGAGCCCGAGGGCGATGCCCTCGACGGTATCGTCGGCTCTGTCAGCGAGCAGGGCCTTCTCGACCGAGCGTATCGGGACCCGGAGACGGTCCAGCGGACCATCGGCGAGGTCATGGATCGGCCGCTCCCGACCGTCGACATCGATGCCTCTCTCGACGCCGCCTTCGCCGTTCTCTCCGGCGGACATCCGGCCCTCCTGGTCACGCGCGCAGACCGGCCGGCCGGGGTGGTCACCAAGCTGGACCTGCTCGAGTTCCTGGCGCATCGACCCGGTCGCGGTGACTGACCTGCCTCGCCCGCGGGCGGCAGACGAGTCCGGCGGCGGTCAGGCCGAGCCCATTCGCACGGCGCGAGTCAGCCTCGTTCCCATGTCCGTGCCGTTCATGCGCGCGCTCCGGTCGCTCGATTTCGTCGCTGCCGAGCGCGAGATCGGGGCGCTGGTGCCACCTGACATGGCCGACGATCTGGCGCACTTCATCGAGTTTCGACTGGCCCAGCTCGACGTGGATCCGACGATCCTCGAGTGGCTCGGCCGGGCCATGGTTCTAACCGACGACATGGGAATCCGTCGCGTGATCGGCACGATCGGCTTCCACGGTCCACCCGACGATGCCGGACGTCTGGAGGTGGGCTACCGAGTGGATGCGGACTTCCGAAGGCAGGGCTTCGCGATCGAGGCGGTCCGGGCGCTGTTCGACTGGGCCTTCGAGCGCCACGGCGTGACCCGATTCCTGGCCTCGATCAGCCCGGGGAACGCCGCCTCGCGGGGCCTCACCTCGAGGCTCGGCTTCCGCGAGATCGGCTCGCAGATGGACGAGATCGACGGTCTGGAGCTGATTTTCGAAGCGGACTGGCCGCCGCGATAGGTCGGACTGAACCAGGTGCCCCCCGTGGAATCCCGAGATGATGCCCACGTAGATCCCGCTCGAGACGCGTAACATCCTCAGCATTCGTGCGTCTTTTCGCCGTGAACCAGCGCATGCGCCTCCGTGACTCGGCCGCCGCGGTCCTTGGCCTCGTGGCGCTCGTCGTCGC
>JBDSJV010000014.1:0-6315 GCA_039917225.1 Candidatus Limnocylindrales bacterium | reverse complement strand
GTGCTGTAGTCCTTGACGTTGGCCCCGAGGGCCGTCACGACCGCCGAGACGACCGCGGTCCGCTGCCCGCCGTAGACATCGGGATCGTAGATCGCGTCCTCAACCACGAGCTTGTGGTAGTGGCAGGCGGGATGAACCGTCACATCGATGTTCGAGAGATCGAGGACCTGCTTCTTGGCGAACTCCCCGCGCATCGCATAGACCCACTCGGAGTAGTGGACGATCTCCTCGGGCATCACGAACGGCTTGCCCAGCTTGTCGCAGATGCGCCGGACCTCGTCGCGCAACTTCGCCGAGTGGACCAGCTCCTCGCGGACTTCCTTGTAGTGCCCGTACGAGGTGCCGCAATGGATCATCGGGAAGTAGCCCGACTCATAGGCGGCGCCGAAGTTGCGCATCGCGACCGCTGCCTGGGCTCCCTGGTTCGAGGTGGCCGAGGCGTAGTAGTTCCAGGCCGTGCACGACGTCTGGTCCTTCGGGTCGTTGTAGTCGAGGCCCAGCTTGCGGATCAGCCAGAAGATCGACGTCGAATAGCCCGGGATGTGGCCGCACTGGCCGCATGACTTGTGATGCCAGGTCCGGGCCACCGGGATCTTCTTGGTCCGCCCGTACTTGGTGGTCACGCCGATCCACGGCTCGGGAACGCGATGGACCAGCCACTCGCCCTTCGCCTCGAGTTCGAAGACCTTCTCGCGGACGTCCTCGGTCGGTGGGGCGGTCGGGCCACGCTCGTCGCGCGCCTCACGCCGGTCTTCCAGGACGGTCAGGGGAATTGGCATCTGGGACTCCTAGTCGGCGACAAAGCCGGCATCTTCGAGCAGGTCTTCCATGACGTCGTTGAGGATCATGTGCAGACCCGCATCGACGCCCTTGATCATGTCGAGCACCCCGGTCATGTGCCAGATCAGGTACAGCTCGGTCAACGTCTTGTCGTCCACGTACCAGGCCGTCGAGGTCGTATGCATCGTGTCCGGCGGGAGTGCCCGGCGCCAGAGGGCCAGGTTGTCCGAGATCTCCTGGACATGGGGACCCCAGTCCGGGAATGCGTTGGGCTGGAGCATGTCCGGAGAAACCTGGGTGCCGGTGGACATGATCTTGTAGACGACGCGCCCGTAGCCCTCGAGGGCGTTCTTGGCCGACGTCAGGCCGTTGTTGATGGAGACCTCGCGCATGATCGTGATGAGGCCCCCTGGGTTGTTGCCACGGGGGCAGCGCGTGCAGGAGAAACACTGCGAGCAGTTCCAGATGTCGTCGTTGAGCTGCTCGTAGAACATCGGCAGGTCCTCGCGGGACGCCGCCTGGGCGATCTTGCGCGGGGAGAAGTCATAGAAGCGCGCCGACGGGCAGGCGGCAACGCAGATCCCGCATTCGTAGCAGCCGTACAGGTAGCTCTCGAACCGATCGTCCGCCTTGACCTCGTCGAACAGGCGCTGCTTCTCTTCGATCGGGACGTCGTCGTAGCGAGCCTTGAGAACCACGGGCTCAGTCCGCCATCAGAAACAGATCACCTGATCGGCCTCGAGGGCCATGTCATTGAAGGCCGCGCCGCCGATCATCTCGACACCGTCGATGAGGTCATCCTTCGTCAGGCCGTGGAGATCGAGCGACGGCTGGCAGACGTAGAACTTGACGCCCATGTCCAGGGCCTGGTCGATGAAGCGCCGGAGCGGGGCGCCATTCCCGTCGTACTTCGGGACGATCAACGTTTCCGGGACGCCCTTCTTGAGAAGCGTCGGGCCATTGACCGTGAAGTAGATCCCGACCTCGACATCCATCGCCGCGGCGGTCGTGGCCAGGTAGATCGGGGTCGCGCTCCGTTCCGGGGTTGATACGCCACCGGTGTGGACGTAGAGGATGCTTGACATCGGAACCTCGCCTCCGTCCTGCGCCCGGCTGACCGTCAGGCCTTCTGGATCCAGAAGCGCATGACCTTGCCCTCGGTCTCCTGGTGGATCACCGGGTTCTTGGTGTTCTTGCTCCACGCGGCGACGTCGGGAACGGCCCCAGGGTCGGTGGCCTCGAGGAGGACGACCTGCGCAGACTCCAGGTCGCGCATGAACTTTGCGAGCTTGACGATGGGCATCGGGCAGAGCAGCCCCTTGGCGTCAAGGACCTGGTCGTGGGCGGGTGCGTCGGCCATCTGACTCTCCTCGCCGCGATCCCCGACCTCGCCTGGCACCGCCCGAATCCGGCGCCGGAGTGGGTTGCGGTATCGCGATGTCCCTATATACTCCCGGCGTATCCCCCGTGTCAACGATGGTAGCGCCAGAGGACCGTCCATCCGTGACGAACTTCGCCTGGGTCATCGACCAGACGTCGTGCATCGGCTGCCACGCCTGCACCACCGCATGCAAGGCCGAGAACGACGTCCCCCTCGGGGTCAACCGGACCTGGGTCAAGTACATCGAGCGGGGCAGCTTTCCGGACACCAAGCGGGATATCGCCGTCCTCCGCTGCAACCACTGCGAGGACGCGCCGTGCGTCGAGGTCTGCCCGACGACCGCGATGTTTCAGCGACCGGACGGGATCGTCGACTTCGACACGGACCGGTGCATCGGCTGCAAGGCCTGCATCCAAGCCTGCCCGTATGACGCCATCTACATCGATCCCGAGAAGCATGTCGCCGAGAAGTGCAACTTCTGCTCCCACCGGGTGGACCAGGGCCTGCTGCCGGCGTGCGTGGTCGTCTGCCCGACAGAATCACTGATCTTCGGCGACATCGAGAATCCCGCCAGCCGCGCCGCCCAGATCCTGGCCTCGAAGCCGACGACGGTGCGGCGGCCCGAACAGGGCACCCGGCCCAATGCCTTCTATGTCGGAGCCTCCGCTGCGATCCTGGATCCGCTTGCCCCGGTGCACGAGGACCGCTACATGTGGGCCGATCGTCAGACGGGCGGGGCCAAGGACTTCACCGACCAGATCGCAGCGGAACCCACGATCGGTTTCGGTGACTCCCCGTCCGCGCTCGAGGCCCGCATCCAGGGTACCGAGGGCCTTGGGGACAGCCCTCCTCGCTCGTCCATCCGGGGCACGCTGCTGCCGGTCGTGTCAAGTCCGGCCGCCGCGGTTGGCGCGATCCGCGGCCCTGGGATCGGATCCGTGGCGCTTGCGAGCGCCCCGACCCCGGCGTTCGCAGGCGGCCCCGTGACCGCGGTCGATCTCGGCGCACAGCCCGAGCCACGGCCACGGGTTGGCTATGACGTGTTCCACCCACGGCCGTGGGGGTGGAAGGTCGCGCTCTACCTGTGGACCAAGGGGGTCGGGGCGGGAGCGTTCGGCCTGGTGTTCCTGGCCGCGTCGCTCGGCCTCGCGCCAGTCGATCAGGTCACCCGCCTGGTCGGCGGCTTCATCTCGCTGGCGGGCGTCGGCCTGACGGCCGTGCTCCTCGTCGCCGACCTGAAGCGGCCGGAGCGCTTCCTGTCGATCCTCTACCGCCCCCAGCGCCGGAGCTGGCTCGCCATCGGCGCCTTCATCCTCATCGGCTACAGCGGGTTGCTCGGCCTGTGGTGGCTCGGCACCCTCCTGAACGTCGATGAGACGGCACTGACCATGTTCGGCTGGCCGACCTTCGCCCTTGGGGGCGCGACGGCGCTGTACACGATGTTCCTCCTCCGCCAGTGCGAGGCCCGCGACCTCTGGCAGCGGCCTGTCACCGGGTTGGTACTGATTGCCCAGGCCACCGTCCTCGGCGCCGCCATGCTCATGCCCGCGCTGGCGCTCCTGGACGCTCCGGATAGCCTGATCGCCGTCGCGGCGGCGGCACTCCTCGGAGGCGGCCTGCTCAACCTGGCTTCCCTCGTCCTCGGCGAAGCGTTCGCCTCACACCCGACCGCGAACGGCCGGGCTGCCGCGCATCTGCTGACCCGCGGGCCATTCGCCGGCTCCTTCTGGATCGGCGGCGTCATGCTCGGCAGCGTCGTCCCGGCGCTGCTCGGAGCGATGTGGCTTGGGCTCGCCAGTGCCGGGCCGGCCGCCCTCCCGTTCCTCGTCGGTGGTGGGCTGGTCGCGGCGGCCGGACTGCTCTGGTACGAGCTTGGATTCATCGCGGCCGGGCAGGCCGTCCCGATCAGCTAGGTGACGAGATGATCGAAAAGCGGCGAAACGGCCCCGGCGGCGCCACCGATCACCCGGCGAACGACGGCGCCATGCAGCCGGGTCTGAGCGCGTTTCCGCCGGCCGATCAATGGGATCACTGGACCGAGGTTGACGCAAGGTCGCGGAAGAAGGGCGACCTCCACGACTACACCATCGTCCCGACCACCTGCTTCAACTGCGAATCGGCCTGCGGCCTGCTCGCCTACGTGGACAAGAAGACCGGCGAAGTCCGTAAGTACGAGGGCAACCCGCTCCACCCGGGCAGCCGCGGGCGAAACTGTGCCAAGGGTCCCGCGACCATCACCCAGCAGCACGACCCGGAGCGGATCCTGTATCCGATGCGTCGGGTCGGCGAGCGTGGCGCTGGCGGCTGGGAACGATGCACCTGGGACGACGCGCTGGATGACCTGGCTGGACGGATCCGGGCGGCGCTCGTGCGCAGCGAGCCGAACAAGGTCATGTACCACGTCGGCAGGCCCGGCGAGGACGGCTTCACCGAGCGGGTCCTAGCGGCGTGGGGGGTCGATGGACACAACTCCCACACCAACATCTGCTCGTCTGGCGGGCGCACCGGGTACGCGTTCTGGATGGGCTTCGACCGCCCCTCACCCGACTATGCCAACGCGAAGGTCATCTTCCTGATCAGCGCCCACCTCGAGAGCGGGCACTACTTCAATCCCCACGCCCAGCGGATCATGGATGGCCGGCGGAACGGGGCGAAGATGATCGTCGTCGACCCCCGGCTCTCCAATACCGCGACCCAGGCCGACGAATGGGTGGCTGCCTGGCCCGGCAGTGAGCCAGCCCTCCTCCTGTCGATCGCGCGGTACCTCATCGACAGCGGTCGATTCAACCGCGAGTTCGTCCAGCGCTGGGTGAACTGGGCCGACTACCTGAAGGTGGCGCGGCCGGACCTTGAGAACGCCGGGTTCGACGACTTCGTCGTGGAGCTCCAGCGCCTGTATGGCGGATACACCTTCGAGTACGCGGAAGGCGAGACCGGCGTTCCGGCTGCTCAGATCGAGCGGGTTGCCGAGATGGTCGCCGACGCGGGAACCGCTCTCGCAGCCCACAACTGGCGCGCCAGCTCGGCCGGCGTGGTCGGTGGCTGGCAGACGGCCCGCTGCATGTTCTTCCTGAACGTGCTGACCGGATCCGTCGGGACGCCCGGCGGTACCTCCCCCAACGGCTGGGACAAGTGGGTCCCGCGGCCGCCGCACATGCCGCCTCACCCGGGCGTCTGGAACGACCTCACCTGGCCAAAGGAATACCCGCTCGCGTTCTTCGAGATGTCGTTCCTGCTCCCGCACTTCCTGCTGGAGGGCCGCGGCAGCCTGGACGTCTACTTCACCCGCGTCTACAACCCAGTCTGGACGAACCCCGACGGGCTGACCTGGGTCGAGGCCCTGCGTCGGGAGGATCTGATCGGGCGACACGCGGCGCTGACCCCGGTCTGGAGCGAATCCGCCTGGTACGCGGATTACGTCCTGCCCGTCGGCCTGGCCGGCGAGCGACATGACCTTCACTCGTACGAAACACATGCCGGCAGCTGGATCGGATTCCGCCAGCCGGTTACACGCGTTGCCGCCGAGCGCGCTGGACGGACGATCAGCGACAGCCGCGAAACCAACCCGGGCGAGGTCTGGGAGGAGAACGAGTTCTGGATCGAGCTGTCGTGGCGGATCGATCCGGACGGCTCGCTGGGAATTCGCCAGTGGTTCGAGGCACCCGACCGACCGGGCGAAAAGATGACCGTGGGCGACTACTACGGCTGGATCTTCGAGCACTCCGTGCCCGGGCTCCCCGAGGCCGCCCGTGCCGAGGGCCTGACGCC
Organism: Candidatus Limnocylindrales bacterium; assembly: GCA_039917225.1. GTDB lineage: Bacteria > Chloroflexota > Limnocylindria > Limnocylindrales > CSP1-4 > UBA5189. The sequence goes on along the minus strand of JBDSJV010000014.1, from coordinate 386 downwards.
GCTCGCGTACATGCGGAAGTACGGGGCATTCGAGATCGAGCACGATGTCTACGGACGGCATGACGACCCGGTCGAGACCTCCGGCCCCGATGTAGTGGTCAACGCGAACGGCGCCATTCATGGGCCCGCGCCCACCGTTGCTCCGCACAACATCGTCCCGACGCCGGCGATCGCGAGGGATGCGGAGGGTCGCGTCCGGCAAGGCACCGTGGTGGATGGTCAGGGCCGTCGCGGCTTCCCGACGCCGTCCGGCCTCCTGGAGTTCTACTCCCCCACTCTCGCCGAGTGGGGCTGGGCCGACCTCGCGATCCCGGCTTACGTCTCGTCGCAGGTGGCGAGGGAGCGAATGACCGAGCCCAACGACTTCGCGCTGGTCCCGACCTTCC
>JBDSJV010000013.1:0-3084 GCA_039917225.1 Candidatus Limnocylindrales bacterium | reverse complement strand
ACCTTGAGAACGCCGGGTTCGACGACTTCGTCGTGGAGCTCCAGCGCCTGTATGGCGGATACACCTTTGAGTACGCGGAAGGCGAAACCGGCGTCCCCGCGGAGCAGATCGAGCGGGTTGCCGAGATGGTCGCCGACGCTGGAACCGCGCTCGCGGCCCACAACTGGCGGGCCAGCTCGGCCGGCGTGGTCGGCGGCTGGCAGACGGCCCGCTGCATGTTCTTCCTGAACGTGCTGACGGGCTCCGTCGGGACGCCCGGCGGTACCTCCCCGAACGGCTGGGACAAGTGGGTCCCGCGGCCGCCTCACATGCCGCCGCACCCCGGCGTCTGGATCGACCTCACCTGGCCAAAGGAATACCCGCTGGCGTTCTTCGAGATGTCGTTCCTGCTCCCCCACTTCCTCCTGGAGGGCCGCGGCAGCCTCGACGTCTACTTCACCCGCGTCTACAACCCCGTCTGGACGAATCCGGATGGGCTGACCTGGGTCGAGGCCTTGCGTCGAGAGGATCTGATCGGGCGACACGCCGCCCTGACCCCGGTCTGGAGTGAGTCCGCCTGGTATGCGGACTACGTCCTGCCCGTCGGCCTCGCGGGCGAGCGACATGACGTCCACTCGTACGAGACGCATGCCGGCAGCTGGATCGGGTTCCGCCAGCCCGTCACGCGGGTTGCAGCCGAGCGCGCGGGTCGGACCATCACCGACAGCCGCGAAACCAACCCCGGCGAGGTCTGGGAGGAGAACGAGTTCTGGATCGAGTTGTCCTGGCGGATCGATCCGGACGGTTCGCTCGGAATTCGCCGGTGGTTCGAGGCGCCGGACCGGCCGGGCGAGAAGATGACCGTCGACGACTACTACGGCTGGATCTTCGAGCACTCCGTGCCGGGTCTCCCTGAGGCCGCTAGTGCCGAGGGCCTCACGCCGCTCGCGTACATGCGGAAGTACGGGGCGTTCGAGATCGAGCACGATGTCTACGGACGGCACGACGACCCGGTCGAGACCTCCGGCCCCGATGTCGTGGTCAACGCGAACGGCGCCATTCATGGGCCCGCGCCCACCGTTGCTCCGCACAACATCGTCCCGACGCCGGCGATCGCGAAGGATGCGGAGGGCCGCGTCCGGCAAGGCACCGTGGTGGATGGTCAGGGCCGCCGCGGCTTCCCGACGCCGTCCGGCCTCCTGGAGTTCTACTCCCCCACTCTCGCGGAGTGGGGCTGGGCCGACCTCGCGATCCCGGCCTACGTCTCGTCGCAGGTGGCGAGGGAGCGAATGACCGAGCCCAACGACTTCGCGCTGGTCCCGACCTTCCGGCTGCCGGTCCTGATCCACACCCGGTCAGGCAACGCGAAGTGGCTGGCCGAGATCGCCCACGGAAATCCGGTCTGGATCCATCCGACCGACGCGGCGCGTGTCGGCGTGGCGACAGGCGACCTCATCCGCGTCGTGACGGATATCGGGTACTACGTCAACCGTGCCTGGGTCACGGAAGGGATCCGGCCAGGGGTCGTGGCCTGTTCGCATCACATGGGTCGCTGGCGTCTCGGCGCCGATGCCGGCACCGACCGCTGGGTCAGTGCCCGGGTCGACCTGATCGAGGACTCGCAGTCCCAGCCGGGCGACAACGGGCAGGCGGGTTCCCGTTGGCGGATGCGTCGTCTCGAAGGCGTCGCGCCGTTCCCGTCCTCCGACCCGGACTCCTCCCGGATCTGGTGGCGCGACGCGGGCGTCCATCAGAACCTGACCTTCCCGGTTCACCCGGATCCTGTCTCGGGAGCGCACGCCTGGCATCAGAAGGTGAGCGTGATCCCCGCCCTCCAGGCTGACAAGGAAGGGGACATCAGCGTCGACACGGGACGCTCGCGCGAGCTCTACCGGGAGTGGCTGAAGCTGGCCCGCCCGGGACCAGGGCCAGGCGGTCTTCGCCGCCCCGAGTGGCTGTTGCGACCCCTCCGGCCAACGGCCGCGGCCTACCGCGTCAGCGATCCCGCGATCCTCGCGGAGCCGGTCACGCCCGCCCCCCTTGCCAAGGAGTCCTAGAGTAGGGACCGCCATGACGACTCGAATTGCCCCACGACCCCGACCAACCCTGGCGATGCGCCAGGTCATTCGCAGTACGGCCCTCGTCCTGGATGGAGACCGCACCGACGGTCTGGCGACCGATGCGCTCGTCATCAGTGCGGAAGTCCTCGAGCGGGCTGCGCGCGTCATCCGCGTCCTCGGCCACCCGCTGCGGCTGCGCCTGCTCGAGGTCCTCGAGACCGGGGAGACGCACGTCAATGACCTGGTCGCCGCCAGTGGCGCTCCGCAGGCACTGGTCAGCCAGCACCTGGCGATCCTCCGTTCCGAGGACGTCGTTGGGGCTCGCCGTGATGGACTACGTGTCTTCTACCGGATCACCGAGCCAAAGGTCCACCGCATCCTGGCCTGCATCCGCGACTGCGATCTGCCGGACCTATCGAACGGCTCCGCGAGCCCGGCGCTCGACCTGACACCCGGCGCCTGACTGCCGCGTGGCCGAGATCCACGGCCTGGCGGCCCAGATCACGCTGGTCCTCGTGGTCCTCATCGCTGGGTGGGCGCTGATCCTGGCGGCGACCCGACGGACGATCCCGTCGGTCCTGGGCGGCGGCCTCGTGTGGGTCGTCGTTCTGCTCGCAGCGACTGGCATGGTCGGTGCAGTCCAGGCCCTGGCCGCGGAGCCCCCGAAGGATCTGCTCCACATCGTCTACGGCCTCCTGGCGCTGGCGGTCCTGCCGGGAGCGTTGACCATCGCCCGATCGAGGCCTGACCCGCGTCGCTCGGTCCTGGTCCTGGCCGCGGCTTCCATCGTCCTCCTGATCCTCGTCCTCCGTCTGTTCCAGACCGGCGGATGAAGGCCGCGGCGGTCCTCAGCCGGATCACTCCGCTCCGCCTGGCGGTTATCGGGGCGTGGCTCGTACTCGCCATCGGGACGCTCGTGGTCAGCCAGACGTCGCCGATCGTCCTCCTCCTGATCAGTGTCGGTTTCGGTGCGGCGTTCCTGTCCGGACTGGTGGGTGTCGGCGGAGCGGTCATCCTGATCCCGCTGCTCCTGTACGTCCCGCCT
>JBDSJV010000012.1:0-3571 GCA_039917225.1 Candidatus Limnocylindrales bacterium | reverse complement strand
ACGGGTGTTCGTGGCGGCCAAGGACGGACGCATCTGGATCCTTCAGGGCCAGACCGTGGTTGCCACTCCCCTCCTCGACCTCCGCGAGCTCGTCTCGAAGGGCGGAGAGCAGGGCCTTCTCGGCTTGGCCGTTCATCCGGAATTCCCTGCCGACCCGCGCGTCTTCGTCGATTACACGGATAAGTCCGGCGACACCGTCGTCGCCTCATACCGTCTGGCCGTCGATGATCCGGATCGACTCGACGCCTCTACGGAAAAGCGAATCCTTGAAGTGGACCAGCCGCACTCGAGGCACAACGGCGGGGCGCTCGCCTTCGGCCCCGACGGCATGCTCTACATCGCGCTCGGCGATGGTGGCGGCGCCGGCGACCAGGCAGGTAACGCTCAGCGCACGGACACGCTACTGGGCAAGGTGCTGCGCATCGACGTGAACGTCCCAGCCGGCACCGTGCCGCCATATGCGATCCCGGCTGGTAATCCGTTCGCCGGAAGCAACTCGGCGCGCCAGGAGATCTGGCTCCTCGGGCTCCGCAATGCGTGGCGGATGTCCTTCGACCGGTCCACCGGCGCGCTCTGGATCGGCGACGTCGGCCAGGGTGCCTGGGAGGAAATCGATGTCGCCGGTCCCGGCCTCGGAGGACTGAACTTCGGGTGGCGCGTCAGGGAAGGGCGACACTGCTACGCACCGTCCAGCGGCTGCGATTCGACCGGCCTGACCGATCCGGTCTCGGAATACGGGCACGACCTCGGCTGTACGGTGATCGGTGGCGCCGTGTATCGAGGTTCGGCCCAGCCGTTGCTGATCGGCGGATACCTGTTCGCGGACTACTGCTCCGGCCGCCTGTGGACCATCGCCGCGGCTGGCAGCGGATATCGCGAGCCAATCCTGGTCGGGACGACCGGCGGCGGGATCGCCGCGTTTGGCGAGGATTCGATGGGGGAGCTGTTCGCAGCGAATCTCGATGGGACGATTTCGCTGGTGGTCGTCACCGCGCGCTAGGCGGGGCTCAGGTCTGGGCGGGTCTCGCGTTGCCGAACGGGCGCCCGGGGCGGCCAGGCCGGAGGTAGAGCCACAGGACGCCAACGATGTAGCCGACATGAATGGTCAGCGTCAGCGCCTCCGGCGACGAGCTGTAGCCGAGGATTGCCCGCAGGAACTGCCCGATTCCCTCCTTGTGCGGGAGGATGGCGCTGATGTCGTAGGCAGCCTGCGAGCCAGGCAGCGCCAACCCCGCCAGTTCCGCGACCTCGATGAACTCATGGATGGCTACGGACAAGAGCCCCGCCGCGATGAAGATGAGGGCGATACCGGTCCATTTGAAGAATTTGCGAAGATCAACGGCCCGGCTGCCACGGTAGAAGCCCCAGCCGATGACGGCGGCCACGGCGAGTCCAAACAGCGCCCCGATGACGACGCTGCCTGCTGAGCTGCTCAGCGACGTCGCCTGTCCGGCCAGGAACAGCGCGGTCTCAACGCCCTCTCGGATGACCGCCGTGAAAGCCAGCACGGCCAGGCCCCAGCCGGTCCCCTCGCCGACCGTGCGATCAACCGCTGCCTGCAGCTCTCCCTTCAGCCCGGCGGACTGTCGCCGCATCCAGAAGAGCATCCAGGTGACGACGCCAGCGGCCAATGCCAGCGTTGTGCCCTCGAAGAGCTGCTCGTACGGCTCGTGAAGGGCGCCTACGGTCAGGAACAGGGCCGTCCCGACGACGAGGCTGATGACCGCGGCACCAACGGTGCCGACCCAGACCTTGCCGGCATGGTGGCCGTTGCCCGTTCGGACGAGATAGGCCAGGACGATGGCGACGATCAACGCGGCTTCGACGCCCTCGCGAACGCCGATGAGCATGCCGCTGACAAGAGATCCGAGGTCCACGCAACTGACTCCTGAAGGATGCGAGATCTGGCGAAATCCTAGCCGCGCACTCGGGATTGTGCAAGCGACCTTGTCGGTCGCTGACAGGGCCCCTTACATCGGGCTCCGGCCGCTCGATCGAACTCAGATCGCCTGCGGATCCGCCTTGTCCGGATCAATGCCGAGCGCCGCGATCGCCGCGGCGGCCTCCTCGCCGGTTATGATTCCGTCGCGGGCCAGCGCGGCCATGGCCGCGGCTGCGACATGCGCGGCGTCGATCTCGAAGAAGGAGCGCAGCGCCTCTCGCGTGTCGCTGCGGCCGAATCCATCGGTGCCAAGGGCGACGAACGTCGCCGGCACCCAGGGAGCGACGCCCTGCGGCAATGTGGCCATCCAGTCGGTCGAGGCGACGACCGGGCCTCCATCGGCGCCGAGCACCCTGGTCACGTAGGGCGTGCGCGGTTTTGCTGCGGGATGCAGCCGGTTCCAGCGATCGACTTCGAGTGCCTCGCGGCGCAGCAGCGGGAACGACGGCGCGGAGTAGACCTCGGCGGCCACCCCGAACTTCTCGGCCAGCAGGCCCTGAGCCTCGATGACGCACTGGAGGATCGCTCCGGATCCCACGAGCCGGACCTTCTTCGCACCGCGCTTCAGCTTCGGTGCCGCGGAGAAGCGATAGATCCCGCGCAGGATGCCCTCGTCAACGCCCTTCGGCTTGCCGGCCTGCAGGTAGTTGTCGTTGTACAGGGTGACGTAGTAGAAGACGTCCTCGCCCTCGACGTACATCCGCCTGATCCCGTCGCGAACGACGGCCGCCAACTCGTAGGCGAAGGCCGGGTCGTACTGGCGCACATTCGGAACCGTGGACGCAAGAACCTGCGTATGGCCGTCGTCATGCTGCAAGCCCTCGCCGGCGAGCGTCGTCCGACCTGCGGTCGCGCCCATCATGAAGCCGCGGCCACGCGCATCCGCGAGCGCCCAGATCTGGTCTCCGGTCCGCTGGAACCCGAACATCGAATAGAAGATGTAGAACGGGATCATCGGGTGGCCGTGGGTCGCATACGAGGTCGCCGCTGCGGTGAGGCTGGCCATCGAGCCGGCCTCGGTGATCCCCTCTTCGAGGACCTGCCCGTCCTTCGCCTCCCGGTACTTCATCACGAGTTCGGAGTCCACGGGCTCATAGCGCTGGCCGCCCGAAGCGTAGATCCCGACCTCGTTGAAGAGCGGATCCATTCCGAACGTCCGCGCCTCGTCAGGAATGATCGGAACGATCCGCGGCCCCAGGTCCGGATCGCGGATCAGGTTACGCAGAAGTCGCGTGAAGGCCATCGTCGTGGACACGGCCGTGGTGCTGCCGGTCTCGAATTCCGCATCGAAGGACGGCTTCGGAGCCGGCAGGGCGGCGCTCCGGACGACGCGCTTGGGGAGCGGACCGCCCAGGGCACGCCGGCGCTCGTGGAGATATTCAACCTCCTCGGACTTCGGGCCGGGGTGGTAGTAGGGAGCGTCCTTCAGTTGCGCGTCCGGGATCGGCAGCTCGAGACGATCACGGAACGCCTTGAGCTCGGCCTCCGAAAGCTTCTTGGCCTGGTGGGTGATGTTCCGCGCCTCGACGCCCGCACCGAGCGTCCAGCCCTTGACCGTATGGGCCAGGACAACCGTGGGCACGCCGTGATGCTCGGTCGCCTGCTTGTAGGCCGCGTACACCTTGCGGT
>JBDSJV010000011.1:0-8207 GCA_039917225.1 Candidatus Limnocylindrales bacterium | reverse complement strand
CCTCGAGCGTCTCGATGCGGCCATGGCCCGAGGTCCGGCAGCTCCGCCCCTCACGTCCCCAGCCGGTGGCCCTTCGATCGACGCCAGCCGAACGGCCGTCTGAACCACCCACTCAAAGTTCGATCCGGACTCGCTCGGGCGTCAGCTCCATTGCGTCATGCGTAGACTGAACGTTACGTCCCCGTAGCTCAGTGGACAGAGCAACCGCCTTCTAAGCGGAAGGTCGCAGGTTCGAATCCTGCCGGGGGCGCCACCTGAACCCAGGCGCGCCGTGCCGGCGCGACCTTCCTAGCGCACGGACCCGCCTGCATCCCGCGGGACAAGCGTCCAGGCCATGACGGCGCCCGCGGCGGCAGCCAGGACCCCCACCACGATCGCCAATTCGATCGAGAAGGTCGCCAGAACGCCGGCAATTGCCGCCCCGATCGGCCAGCCCGCGAAGTTGAAGGCCATCGAGATGGCGAACGCCCGGCCCATCCAGGCCGGATCGGTCCGTCGCTGTCGGATCGTGAACATGGCCACATCCATCGGGCCGTTAAGCAGCCCCATGATGGCCATTGCCAGCACGATCGGGCCGACGCCCGGGATGAGCAACAGGGCGAGGGCCGGTGCCAGCCCGATCATGGGAGCGGAGAACAGCCTCGCCTCGCGGCCCCGCATGTCCATCCGGCCCGCGAGCAACCCGGCACCGACGCCAGTGATGCCCTGAACCGCAAACACGAGTCCTACGGCCGTTTCCCCGAGGTGGAGCCGCTCGAGGACCAGCAGCGGAACCACGATCGAGACCATCCCGAAGCCGATGTTGAGCGTGGTGATCGATAGACCGATCGCCCGCAGCGTCCGGTTCCGCCACGTGTACTGGAGACCCTGCCAGGCGTCTGTGAGCAGCCGGCCGCTCGTGGAGGTGGTCATTGCCGGTTCGGGGACCGGCGCAAGAATGACGACCGAGACCGCCAGCAGCACCGCGATGACCATCAGCGCGGCCGGCCCGCCCACCGTGCCGACCATCACGGCCGCCAGCGGTGGCCCGATGATCGAGGCGACGACGTAGCCGTTCGAGTCGACGGCGTTCACCCGCTCCCACAGGTTCGGCGGGACCATCAGCGGGAAGAGCGTCCGCATGCCGGTCGCGCCAAGCGGGCCGGTCAGCGACGAGATCGCCGCGATCAGGACCAGGAGCCAGACAGGCAGCCGGTCCGTGAACGCCAGGGCCGAGATCAGGGCGAGCGTCGCGACCGCAATCAGGAGGTCGAGCCGAATCAGCCGCGTCCGGCCGTGTCGATCGAGCAGCGCGCCGCCGATCGGGCTGATCAGGAGACCCGGCATCAGGCTGGCAAAGGTGACCAGGCCGGCGATGGCCGGCGACCCGTAGTGCGTCAGCGTGAACAGGACGAGGGCGACACCCACCATCGACTGGCCAACCCGGACGACCTGCATGCCAAGGAGGGCACGGCCGAGGAACGGTACGGCCAGGAGAGCCCGATAGGACGGACGTGGAGCCTCTCGCATCCCGGCGCCGAGTGCCGCGTCCACGGCAACGTCGGCCGGAGATGGTCGCGGGTCGGGCATCCCGCGATGCTATCCGAGCGGAACTCGCCGCACTGAGCAGCGGCTTCGAACGCGCGACGCGCTCGGGCTGGCCCATGGGTACTGCCCCGGTCTGGAACCGAAGTACGGCTTCCGCAGAGCGCCTCGGAACACTACGTTCCTATCTGCAACAAGCCGGACCGCACCTGTCCCATCCGGACGTGCCTGGGGGCGGCCGACACTGCATTGATCGAAAGGCGACCATGGCAATGGCCTCGATGGCTGTCAACGAACTTGGGCCGATGCTCACCGCTACAGAAGTCGCGGAGATGCTGCATCTCCATGTCAACACGGTGAAGCGGCTCGGCGACCGCGGCGAGCTCCCGTTCTATCGGGTCTGCAAGCGCGGCGACCGACGTTTCCGGCTGCACGACGTTCTCCGCTTCCTGCATTCAAACCGCTAGAGCTTGATCGCGGGCGTCTCCCGCTGGGGAGTGCAGCCGGACGGGTCAGACCGTCCGCAGCGCTTCCCCGAAGAGCTCCAGGCCCTCGGCGATTTCCGCTGAACTCGCATCGATTGGCGGGATCCAGCGGATGACCTGGTGCTCAAGACCACAGGACAGGACGAGTAGTCCGAGGTCGGCCGACTTCGCGACGAGACGGTCCGCCAGCTCCCCATCGGCGACCTTCGTCGCGCGATCCTTCACGAACTCCACCCCGACCATCAATCCTGGCCCGCGCACGTCCCCAATTCGCTCGTCCTCGGCCTTGAGTCGATTCAGGCCCGCCGTCAGCTCGGCGCCACGGGCGGCGGCATTGGCCACCAGATCCTCGTTCTCGATCGTATCGAGGACCGCGATGGCCGCCGCACAGGCCACGGGGTTGCCACCGTATGTCGTGCCGTGGGCTCCGCGACCCCATCGCTCCTGGACCGCCGTCGAGGTCGCGATTGCCGACAGCGGCAGGCCGTTGGCGATGGCCTTGGCGATGCAGACGACATCCGGAACGATCCCGGCGTGTTCGAATGCCCACATCCGCCCGGTCCGTCCATAGCCGCTCTGGACCTCGTCCGCGACCAGCAGGAAGCCGTGCTCATCGCACAGGGCACGCAGCCCCTGGAGGAACGCGGCCGGGGCGGGGACGTATCCGCCCTCCCCGAGAACCGGCTCGATGAAGATCGCCGCGACGCTGCTGGCCGGGGCGACACTCGTGAGCAAGGCTCGGAGCCGATCGAGCGATACCTCGCTAGCCCGTGCCTCGTCGCCATCGAAATCTCGCCAGGCGAACGGGTACGGAGCGAAGTACACGGATGGCACCATCGGGTCGTAGCCGCGCCGGTAGTTTGGCGACGAACTCGTCAGTGACGTGGCCCCGTACGTGCGTCCATGAAAGGCACCCTGGAAGGCGATGATCGCCGGCCGTCCGGTGACGCGTCGCGCCAGCTTCATGGCCCCGTCGATGGCCTCGGATCCGGAGTTCAGCGGGAAGATCGAGTCGATCGGATCGGGCAGGGTGGCCGCCAGGCGATCCACGAAGCGAACGACCGGCTCTGCGTAACCCATGGCGCCGGTCGGTCCGATGAGTCGGTCCACCTGCGCGTGGATGGCGGCTGTCACGGCCGGATGCGCGTGCCCGAGGGCCGTGACGGCGATGCCGTTGGCGAAGTCGAGGTAGGACTTGCCGCTCGTATCGAACAGGCGATGCCCGATGCCGTGGCTCCAGGAGCGCTCGAAGTAGCGCCCGAGAACCGGGGTCAGGTGGCCGCCGGCGAGCACGGCGAGGTCGGTGATCGGGGTGTCATCGGGCATGGATCGAGTATATGCGGGCGCCCTGGTCGGCCGCGGTGGCATCATTCGCCGTGCGCCCGCCGCCAGCCCTGCCACGAGGTTCCCGTGTCCATCGACTTTCGCCTGACCGACGAGAACCGCCTCGTCCAGCAGACCGTCCGCGACTTTGCCGAGAACGAGATCCTGCCCCATATCAAGGAATGGGACGAGAAGGGCGAGGTCCATCGCGAGGTCTTCACGCGGATGGGTGAGCTGGGCCTCCTCGGCGCCCCGATCTGGGAGAAATGGGGTGGTTCCGGCATGGACTACCTCAGCTTCGCCATCGTCTGCGAGGAGCTGGAGCGGGCAGATACGGCGTTCCGCGTCGTCCAGAGCGTCCACGTCGGGTTGAACTCGCTGACCCTCCAGCAGTGGGCGACCGAGGAGCAGCGACAGCGCTGGCTGGTGCCACAGGCGAGGGGTGAGAAGCTGGCGACCTTCGGACTGACGGAACCGGGCGTTGGCACGGACGCCGCGAACCTGGCCTCGACGGCTCGCCGCGACGGTGACTCGTATGTCCTCAACGGCTCCAAGATCTGGATCAGCCTGGCCGACGTGGCGGACCATTTCCTCGTCTTTGCGTCCGTGGATCGGTCGAAGAAGCACAAGGGCGTGACGGCCTTCCTGCTTGAGCGTGGGATGAAGGGCCTGTCCACCGGGACGCTGCACGGCAAGCTGGGTATTCGGGCCGGGAATACCGGCCTCATCACCATGGATGACCTCCGAGTCCCGATCGAGCACCGGATCGGCGAGGAAGGCGAAGGTTTCCCCATCGCCATGAGCGCCATCGATCAGGGTCGGTTCACCGTCGCCGCCGGCAACGTCGGCCTCGCCCAGGCCTGCCTGGATGCGTCGCTCAAGTACGCCCACGAACGCGAGACGTTCGGCGAGGAGATCGGGCGACACCAGCTCGTCAAGCAGATGCTGGCCAAGATGCTGGCCGGTATCGAGGCGGGACGGCTCCTCGTCTGGCGGGCAGCGTTCCTGAAGAACCACGGGGTCCGGAACACCCGGGAGACCTCGCTCGCAAAGTGGCACGCCACGGACCATGCGGTCGCGAGCGCGCTCGACGCGATCCAGATCCATGGCGCGAACGGCTACTCCAACGAGTTCCCGGTTGAGCGGTACCTGCGCAATTCCAAGGCGGCCGTGATCTACGAGGGGACCAGCCAGCTCCACACGCTGATCCAGGCTGACTATGCCCTTGGCTACCGCGAGGATCGCCCGATCCGCTGTGAGCCGCAGCCAGCCCAGGGATTCGAGCGACTGCCAGCTTCCGTGGCGGCCGGCGCCGGCCGAGCCTGACGCCAGGCACCGGGGCTAGTCACCGGGCCATGGAGACTGAAGCGGGCCGGTTCAGCGCGGCGGAAACACGGACGCTCGCGACCCTTGCCGCGACCTTCGTCCCAGCGTGCGACGCGGACCAGGTTGGCGAACTGGCCGCTCAGGCCCTGGTGAGGGCAGCTGATCCTGCCCAGGTCACGCAGCTCCGGCTCGTGCTGCGCCTGCTTGAGAGCCCGCTCGTGAATCTCGCGACCGCGGGCAGGGCCGCCGGACTCACCGCCATGTCGGGGGTCGATCGAGAGCGCCTCCTGCTGCGGTGGGCCCATTCCCCGATCGCGCTCAAGCGCTCGGCCTTCCAGGCGCTCCGCAAGCTGGTCTCGTTCCTCGCCTACAGCGCGCCCCGCGCCGACGGGCCGAACCCGTTGCTTGGACGGATCGGCTACGAGACCGACCAGCCCGAACTGCCCGAGGACCGGTCGGCGGCTCGCCCGACCATCATGGATCGCGCCCCATCGTCCGAGCCAATTCGCCTCGAGGCCGACGTGATCGTGGTCGGATCCGGCGCCGGCGGCGGCGTGGTCGCGGCCGAGCTCGCAGCCGCCGGCCGATCGGTGCTCGTGCTGGAGGCGGGCCCCTGGGTCGACGAAGCGACGATGCCGCGAACCGAGCTCGACGCGTTCTCGCGGCTCTATCTGAACCACGGGCTGCTGTCGACCTGGGATGCGTCGATCAGCATGCTCGCCGGCTCCGGTGTCGGGGGCGGGACCCTGATCAACTGGATGACCTGCATCGATGCGCCCGGGTCGGTTCGGGCCGAGTGGGCACGGGATCACGGGCTCGACGGCGTCGATGGCGCCGAGTGGGCTGGCGACGTCGAGGTGCTGGAGGCCCAGCTCGGCGTGACGGAGTCTTCCGTCATTCCCCCGAAGGACGCGGCGATCCTGCGCGGCGCCGCGGCGCTGGGCTGGGAGGCGGCCCTGATCCGACGGAATGCGCGCGCCTGCGGAGATTGCGGGAGCTGTCCGTTCGGGTGCCCTCGCGGCACCAAGCTGGGCGGCCTGCGGGTCCATCTTCCGTCCGCCGTCCGGGCAGGGGCGCGGATCGTGGATCGAGTCCGCGTGACGCGGCTGGTCATCGAGGGTGGGGCGGTCGTCGGCGTGGAGGGGAACCTGCTCGTCGAGGATCCGGCAACCGGCGTGCCGATCCTGACGGCGGCCGGGGATCCGACGGCGGTCCGCGTCCGGAGGGTCATTGGCCGCGCACCGCAGGTCGTGCTGGCCGCCGGCGCGCTCCGCAGCCCGGCCATCCTCCAGGGGACCGGGGCCACGCACCGGGCGGTGGGACGACACCTCCGGCTGCATCCCGTCCCGGTGGTCGCGGGTCGAATGGCAGCCCCCGTGGACATGTGGCGGGGAACGATGCAGGCGGCCCGGTCGGCGGAGTTCGGCGCCGACGCTCCCGACCATCGGGGTTACGTGATCGAGTCGGCGCCCGGCCATCCGGGGCTGCTGGCCCTCGCCGTGCCATGGGACAGCGCACGGGATCACGCCGGCTGGCTGGAGGCGAGCCGCTTCCTGGCCCCGCTGGTCGCCGTGACCCGTGACGGAGGCGAGGGCCGCACGACGCTCACCCGGAGCGGTCGAGTCCGGATCGACTACCGCCTGGACGCGGAGGGCGTTCAGACCCTGCGCCATGCGGCCGTCTCGATGGTGCGCCTGATCCGGGCCGCTGGAGCCTCCGAGATCCTTGCTGCCGCGACGCCGATCCTGGCGCACCGCGTCGCTGGCGACGACGAGGCCGCTCGCTTCGAATCCTTCCTCGGCCGCGTCCGGACCCTCGACTACCGCCCCAATCGCGGAACGGTCTTCTCGGCCCACCAGATGGGCACGGTCAGGATGGGCGCCGAGGCCGGAGATCACGCCGCCGATCCGCGGGGTCGGGTCCGCGATGGTTCCGGGCGCGTGATACCGGGCCTCTACGTTGCGGACACGTCGACGTTCCCGACGGGTCTCGGAGTCAACCCGATGATCACCGTCATGGCGATGGCGCGAAGGGTCAGTCGGACCGTCGGGGCCGAGGCCCGGACGGGGAGCTGAGCGCGGTCAGGACCTGGCCCGGGACCCGGTCAGCCGGTTCACTCCGGCGCGTTCACGCCCCGCGGGACCCGGAGCGCGGCCTCAGGTTCAGTGGCCACGACCGTCCTTCGATCGGAGCGTGCCGCGCGACCGCGAGCGGTCACGATGACCGCCACCGCGAAGACGATGACTGCCGACGCGGCGAGCGTCCGCGGTGTGATCGGCTCGGAGAGGAAGAAGGACCCAAGTGCAACGGCCACCACGGGGTTCACGTAGGCATACGTGCCGATCAGCGGCAGGGGGGCATTCCGGAGCAGCCAGGCATAGGCGTTGAACCCGAGGAGACTGCCGATGAGGATCAGGTAGACCATGCCAATCAGCGAATCTGCGGAGATCCCGGCTGGGTCGAACCTCGCAGGCTCACCGGTGAGGACCGACTCCACGAACAGGGCGGCCGAGCCGGCGAGCATCTGGATGCCGGTCGAGGTCAGCGCGCGTCGCGGCAGGTCGGCGGAACGCGCCGAGAACAGTGAACCGTGCGCCCAGCCGATCGGCGCCACGAGCAGGATTCCAATCCCGATGACATCGAAGGCAGCTCCGCCGGTCGGCCAGACGAGAAGCGCGACCCCGGCGAGGCCGAGCCCGATCCCGACGATGACGATCAGCGGCAGGCGGTCCCGGAAGTAGACCCAACCCAGGACGGCAAACCAGAGGGGGATGAGTGCGATCAGGACCGCGGCAATCCCGCTGGCGACCGTCTGCTGGCCGAAGGCGACGAAGCCGTTGCCGATGCCCAGCAACAGCGCTCCAACGATCGCAGCGTCGCGAACCTGGCGGCGCGTCGGGCGACGGCGCAGCAGATCCCCGCGGACGACCTCGAACAGGAGCAGAAGTGAGCCGGCAATGGCAAACCGGACTGCCATGCTGAGGAATGGAGGGATCGTCTCGATGACGATCGCGATCCCGAGGTAGGTCGAGCCCCAGACTAGGTAGACCGTGGCCAGGGCCACCCAGACGGCGAGCGTAGAAGCGGGCTTTGGCATAGTTGACTGGTCCAAGATGCGTGAAGTGTAGGGCCCTACGCTGCGAGTGTCACCCCGGATCCTGGCCGGCAGTGCCGACATGGCCTGAAACCGGCCGAGATGGCTGCCTGGAGACTCGGAAATGGGCGGCGGCGCCGGGCTGTGATCCGCCGTGCGTGGTGACAGGTCGGCAGGCAGACGACCCGCGTGGTGGCGGATCCGAGGTACCGCTGGCCGGCGCGAGCGCCGGCCTCAAGCAGGACAGGATCGAGCCCCTCGCTGGCGAGAACGGCACGCTTCGCGTCGGGTCCTCCGAGCGAGTACTGGCCGATCGTGCCGTCGCTCCGGACGACCCGATGGCATGGAACCACGAGCGGGACCGGATTTCGGGACAGGGCCGTACCCACCGCCCGGACCGCCCGCGGTCGTCCGATCTCGGCCGCAATCCATCCGTACGACCGAACCTCGCCGCG
>JBDSJV010000010.1:0-4992 GCA_039917225.1 Candidatus Limnocylindrales bacterium | reverse complement strand
GCATGACTTGGGCGTGAGCGGTCGGATCTCGATCGCAGCGATCGCCGAAACGTAGTGAGTTCGGCCCCACGCGTCGCGTGGGGCCGCGCCAGTTTCGTCAGGCCCTGTCTGCCTCGTCCATCACCTTGCTGATCTTTCGAGCCGTTTCCTTCGATGCCGAGTACCAGCCTTCGGTCATCTTCTCTGCGACGCCGCGCCCGCCCATTCCGAACGCGAGTCCAAAGGCGATGGCAAAGGCGGCCACGATCCCCGTGAACAGCGTCTGGATGAGATCGGCGGCAATGCCGACCTGGTTCACCGCGATGAGGACCGCGAACACCATGACGGCGATCTCGACAACCCTGCCGAGAACCCTGGCATTCGAGAAACCGGCCTGCCCGGCGCCGACCTCGATGAGACTCCGGAGGAACTTCCCGAGTACTGGCGCAACCAGCAGGATGATCACGGCAACGATGACGTTAGGCAGCCACAGGACGATCGCATTGAAGAGCCCACCGACCTGGGCGAGGCCCACGAGCGACGCTGCGATCAGCACCGCGGCCAGCCGAACGAGCCACTTGACGATCTCGCCAGTCGCGACGCTTGGGATCAGCTGATCGCCGCCGCCGGCCTCGAGAAACAGTCGATCCACGCCGGCCTTGCGGATTCCTGCGGTGACCACTCGTGCCGCGATCCCGGCAATGATCCAGCCGGCGATCAGGACGATGATGGCGCCGACCAGGCCTGGCAGGGCTGCCGCGGTCTGGTCCAATGCGGTCTGGAATGCCGCCTCGATTTGGCTCATATTGGCCCTCCTTCTTCGAGCCGCGCCACGAAGAGGGCTCTCGCCGTTGGCGTGCTCGAGCTCGGCCACCGTACCACGGCCCGTTGCCCCGAGGCACCGTGGCACCGTGGCTGGCGAGCGTGAGCCGTCTGGCTAGACCTTCATCTCGTCGATCCAGCACCAGGTCCAGGTGTAGCCCGGCAGGTCGGCTCGGATGATCGGGTGGTTCGTCTCCATGAAGTGCGCCCGCGCGTGGCGGTTCGGCGAGTTATCGCAGCAGCCCACATGCCCGCACGTCAGGCACAGGCGAAGCTCAACCCACGTTCCGCCAATGGCAAGGCACTCCTGGCAGCCAGCCGTTCGGGGCTCCACGGAATGCACCTGGTCGAGATGCGAGCACCTTGGCTCGCGCCGGCCGATGAGTCGCTTGAATGCGTCAGTGAGTCTTGGCACGCCGTCCTCGCGCTGAATGCCGCCCAACCGTACACCTTACTCGACCCAGAATCACACGGGTTCCCAGCGGACTTGACACTGTTCATATATTGACGATATGAATCGTCTCGCGAGCAGTTCCGACCGACCCTATCGCAGCCGACTTCGCGAGGAGCAGACCGTAGCAACGCGAGGCCGAGTCCTGGATGCCACGGTCCGGGTCATGGCGGGCGGCGCGGCCTTCGTGTCCATTCCGGCGGTGGCGCGAGAGGCCGGTGTGTCGGTCCCCACGATCTACCGCCACTTTGGAAGCAAGCGGGACCTGCTGACTGCGGTCTACCCGCACATCGTGCGTCGGGCAGGTCTCGATGAAATGGTGGCACCTCGGTCACTGCCTGAGCTCAGGGACGGCGTGCGCGCCCTATTCAGCCGCGTCGAATCGTTCGACCAGCTGGCTCGGGCCGCTATGGCCAGCCCAGCGTCCGAAGAGGCCCGACGTATCAACATGCCGGATCGGATCGAGATGAGCCGCGCGTTCGCCAACTCCATCCATCCGAACCTCGCCCGCCCGGATCGGGACCGACTCGCGCGGCTGATGGTGATCCTCCTGTCGTCCTCGGCGCTGCGGCTGTGGCGAGATCACCTGGGTGCGTCGATCGACCAGGCGGCCGACGACATCGACTGGATCGTCCGGACAGCGGTCGCCGCCTCCAACCTCGAGACCGGATCATGAGTTCGGCAGCGCTGCTCCGCCTCGCCGAGGTCGGAACGCGTGACGCTGCCGAGGTCGGGGGCAAGGCTGCCAGCCTCGGCGAGCTGATCCGCTCGGGTACGCGAGTCCCTGCGGGGTGGGTCCTGTCGGCCGGGGCAGCTGATCTGTCACCACAGCAGCGGCAATCGCTGGTCCGTGCTGCGGCCGCAGACTTCGGTGCCGGTCCCTTCGCGATTCGATCAAGCGGCATCGCGGAAGACGGTGTGGAACGTTCATTCGCGGGCATGTACGAATCCGTGCTCAACGTCGCGGCGGATGGGATCTTCGACGCGATTGAACGGGTAGTCGCCAGTGCGCAGGCGTCCCGCGCCGCCGGCTACGGGATGGGAGCCGGCGGCATGGCGGTCATCGTCCAGCCTATGGTCAGCGCGGTTGCAGCGGGCGTCGCGTTGACCGCTGATCCGATCACCGGGGATCGAACGTCGACCGTCGTCACGGCGGTACGGGGACTGGGCGATCGCCTGGTATCCGGGGCAGCCTTTGGCGACGAATGGACCGTTCGCGACGACGTGGCAACGGCTCGCAGTCAGCGAGAGCGAGCGGTCGACCCCGGGCAGGTTCTCAAGGTCGCGACCGAGGCCCGGCGGATTGCGGATGCCCGCGGGCTCCCGCAGGACATCGAGTGGGCGATCGACGACAGCGGGACGCTCTGGATCCTCCAGGCCCGGCCGATGACCGCCTTACCGCCCGATGTCTCTTGGGACACGCACGCGCCAGGTGGCTACACGCGTGATATGCGGTTCGGGGAGTGGATCCCGGAACCCGTGACGCCGCTCTTCGAGTCGTGGTTGCTTACGAGGATGGAAGACCGCCTCCACGCGCGGATCCAGCAGTACATTGGACAGCACGCCCCGCGGCCGTACCACGTCGTGGTCAACGGGTGGTACTTCTACTCGATCAACTTCCTCTCGCCTCGGGCCATGCTCCGCAGCCTGCCGGACATCCTTTGGCACCTGGTCCGATCACCTCGGTACGTGGCTGGCGTCTTCCCACCGACCGTTCGGCACAGCATTCCGATCCTCGAAAGGGAGTGGCGCGAGGACATCCTGCCCCGCTACCGAGCGGCCGTGGCTCGTGCGGATCAATACGTGGGGTCGATGTCTGTCGGCCAGCTCCCGGCTTTGATCGATGGTTTGGCCGATTTGGCCGGCGAGTACTTCACCTCCATCGCCACATTTTCTGGAGCGGCGTACAAGATGGAGATGAATCTCGCCGGCTTCTACCGGCGCCACATTGCACCTTCGCTTGGTGGCAGCCACCTTCCGTTGGTTGCTGGATTCAAAGCTCCGGCCCCGCCGGGCAAGCATGCGGTGGCATCTATCGACTGGTGGCACGTGCCCCCGACGCCAGCGCCAATCGCAGAGGCGCCGAGCGACCGTCACGCACGCTTTGTCGCGGCAAGGCAGGCAGCCGAGACAGCTGCGTTCGAAGTACTCGCCTCGTCGCCGAAGCGCCTGGGTGCATTCAAGAAGCTATTGGCTGAGACGCAGCGCCTCGTGCCGATCCGGGAGGAGCATGTCCGCGAGCTGACCCTTGCCTGGCCGGCCATGCGCCGGGCCGTCGCCAGGATCGGCGAGACGCTGGCGGCGCGGGCTCTGATCGTCAATCCCGACGACATCTTCTTCCTGACCCGCGATGAGGCCTTGACCGCACTGACCGAAGGCCGGCTGGCGCCAACGGTGGATGTGGGAGAGCGCCGAGCCCTGCGGACCGAGCAGTCCGGGCTGGTCCCTCCGTCCTTCGTCGGGCGGATCAACCCGGCGCTCAGGTCGACGTGGGACAGGTTTCCGGCGATGGTCGGCGCCATCCGCTCGGATACGGCCCTCGTGTCGGGCACCCCGGCCTCGCCAGGACGCGCCAGCGGGTTGGTCCGCGTGATCCGCAATGCTGGCGAGTTCGATCAGCTGCTTCCGGGTGAAATCCTGGTCGCGCCGCTCACGGCGCCGGCGTGGACGCAGCTCTTCAACCGCGCGGCGGGCGTGGTCACCGACGTTGGGAGCGCCGCTTCGCATGCGTCGATCATCGCCCGTGAATACGGGATCCCGGCCGTGGTTGGTACGGGCGATGCAACCGCTCGGCTACGAACCGGAATGCGGGTCACCATTGATGGCGGCACGGGGAACGTCGAGCCTGGGTAAAGGCGCGCCGCCGTTGACGCGATGCGTAGTCTTAGAGGTCATGACAACCCAGTCCGTCCGACTCGAGATCCTCGACCACGAGCGTGACGAGTTCGCCGCGCATGCGCACGGTCGACGGGTGGTCGTCGACTTCTGGGAGGGGATGTTTGGCTGCGGCGGAATCGCCTCGGGCAACGTGTTCCTGCGATGGGAGTCGCCCGGGTCAACGAGCGACGACGGTCGCATCCCCGTGACTGGGCTGGAACCGGTGGACGCCTGGGTTCGATCGGAGATTGCGGAGCTCATCGGCGGTGGGGTGTTCCGGGTCGCGATCCGCGGCCGTGGACCGTTTCGCAAGCCGATCCTCCTGCTCGTCAAGCACCGAGCTTGGCTCGAATACCTCGGCAACGTACCGCTCGGCGCCTGAGCCTTCGCGCGTCCCCGATCTCGTGTCAGCGCTCCTGACGGCGGGTCGTCCTCGGCGGAACCAATTCGCGGTCGGTTTCGTCCCTTGGCGATGGTCGCTCCGCTGTCCACAGCACCCGCAGAACGATTCCGGGCGCTCTTCGAGGCTCACGAGGCGCAGATCCTCGCCTACGCGATGCGCCGGACGGCCCAGCTGGCAGACGCGGAAGACGCCGCGGCCGAGACGTTCACCATCGCCTGGCGTCGCCTGAACGACATGCCCAGCGATGCCCTGCCATGGCTGTACGGGGTGGCCCGCCGGGTGCTCGCCAATCAGCGCCGCGGAGGTCTTCGACGCCTGAACCTGATGAGTCGACTCGGAGACGACCTGCCGACTCCGCAGCATCTCGGCACGGATCAGGACGCACCCGGTATCGTCGCCCTCGCCAGGCTCCGACCTGGCGATCAGGAAGTCCTTCGACTGGTGGCCTGGGAAGACCTGG
>JBDSJV010000009.1:0-12757 GCA_039917225.1 Candidatus Limnocylindrales bacterium | reverse complement strand
TCCCCGGCGCGGACGTCCAGATCGACGCTTCGGAGCACCGGGATCGCGCGCTGATAGCCGAATCGAGCTTCACGGACCGAGATGAGCGGCTCAGTGGCGGCCGGGACAGGTTGAGCGGACGTTGCTGAGCCGGCGAGCGCCGCTGACCGCGGCCGGCGAGTGATAGCCGACATGTCGCCGGGCAGCCAGATCCCCTCGTGAGCCAGGCGCGGGCCCGAGCGCGCCAACACGGCGGAGGGTTCGCCGAGATCGATCGGAGATCCATCTTCACCGAGCGCCAGGACGAGGTCCGCCAGTGGCCACGCCAGATCGGCGCGGTGCTCGACGAGGACCATGGTGGTCCCGCCAGCGGACTTGAGCGCGGCCAGCTGCTCGAACAGGCGATCCGCTCCGTCCGGGTCCAGGTTCGCCGTCGGCTCGTCGAGCACGAGGACGCCGGGCGCGGGCGCCAGCGATCCCGCGAGCGCGAGGCGTTGCTGCTCGCCGCCCGACAGACGGCTCCCGCGACGGCGCTCGAACCCCGCCAGCCCGACATCGGCGAGCGTGAGCGGGACTCGCGCTCGCATCCGTTCCGACGCCCACGCACGGTTCTCCAGGCCGAATGCCACGTCATCGGCCACCCGATCCATGACGAGCTGGCTGCCCGGATCCTGGAAGACGATCCCGACACGGGCCGAAACCTCGGCCGGCGCTGCCGTCGCGATCTCAAGGTCCCCAACGTGGAGCGAACCCTTCCAGGAGCCCGGAATGTCGCGCGGAATCAGCCCAGCGATGGCCTTCGCGAGCGTGCTCTTGCCCGAGCCCGACGGCCCGACCACCAGCAGCACCGCTCCCGCGTCCAGGCGGAAGTCGACACCGGTCAGCGCCGAACGATCGACGCCACGGTAGGCAAATGCAACCCCCTGGGCAGCCAGCGGCAGCGGACCAGCGGGATCGGCCACGTTCAGCCTGGAAAGCCGTCGAGCACGCCCGAACGGCGGAGCGATCGGGCCAGCGCTCTCGACCCCAGGGCCACGATGACGATCGATGAGATCGCCATGGCGAGGCCGCGGGCGAGCTGGACATCGGTGGCGATATCCGGGTAGTACAGGACCCAATCGTGGAGCCAGGCCGCCGCAGCACTGGCGACCGCTGCCGCCATCAGCACCGGCAGCGAGAAGTTCCGATAGAGCAGGAATGCGAAGACGATCTCCGCAGCGGCTCCCTGAGCGAAGCCCGACAGGAGCGTATCGACGCCCCAGGCGCTGCCGAGGAGCGCTGAAACGCCGGCAGCCACCATCTCGGCGAACAGTGCGGCTCCCGGCTTCTGGATCACGAGCGGAGCCAGAACCGCGGGGACCAGCCAGACCGCGTAGAGCAGATCGCGGGCTACCGGGAACAGTGCGTTGAGCGGCTCGAACAGGCTCCAGGCGAGTCCCCAGGCCCAGAAGACCACACCGAACGCGACGCCGATGATGGCCGCCACGAGGATGTCCCGCGTCCGCCAGCGTCCGTCGGGGGCCGCTACGGACATCGCGTCGCCGGAACCCGTACCGAGTGAAGTCATGCCCGCTGTCCTCCGAGAAACGTCGATGCCGCCCCTGGGAAGGACGGCATCTTCGAGCTTCGAACGGGCCTGCTTCCTTCGCCGGTATGAGCCGGATCAGGTTCGGCGGGTCTGTGGCTGGGCCACACTCTCAGCGCTGCTGCGCTCCCCGGAGGCGATCTTCAGTTGTCGGGCGAGTCTACACCGCGTCGGGCCGAGGTCCGTGGGCGGCACCAGCCGGCCGGCACACTCAGTCGCCGTGGGCTCCGCTGAGCTGCCACTCGATCCAGGCGATGACGCCGGCGACGATGGATGGACCTTCGGGCTCGTTGTGTAGTTCGTGGCGGATTCCCGGGTAGGTGCGACGGGTGACTCCCGGAATGGTGGCCAGCGCCTCGCTCGCCTGGACGGGCACGAGCTCGTCGTCCTCGGCATGGATCACGAGCGTGGGGACGGACAGCCGCGACGCCGCGGCACGGACCCTCGCCTGCTCGGCGAACCCAAGAGCCCCGAGCCACGCGGTCGTGGATGTCTGTACGAGCGGATCAGCCTGGACGGCTTGCTGGATCCCCTCGTCACGCGACAGCATCTTTGGACCGATGCCGTTTGCGATGTGAAGCTTCGGCACGATCCTCGCCAGGATCGGCGCCGCCACGTGCTTCCAGGCCGCCAGGCTATCGGCAATCCCCGGCGCGGACAGCACCATGAGGTCCGGTGGGGTTCGATCGGAGAGGCAGTAGCCGAGCGTGATGAGCCCGCCGAGGGAATGGCCATACAGGACGACCGGACGGCCCGGCAGCGCGGCTCGCGCGGCAGCCAGTCGGTCCGCGAGGTCGTCGTAATAGCGGGCGAAAGTATCGACGTAGGCACGCTCGCCGCCGGAGGCGCCGAAACCACGGAGATCCCAGCTGAACGTCTCGAGGCCCGCCGCCGCCAGCTGGCTACCGACTACCTCGTACCGGCCACTGTGTTCGCCGAGACCGTGGACGATCACGACCGCAGCGCGGGGGGCCTCGGCCGGCCAGTGGCGTGGCTGGGGTGCGTCCGTGTCCGGGACCCCGGCCGGCCAGTGCCTGGTCAGGAGCCGAACGCCGTCGCGGGTCGTGGCGCTGTCGGTGGTCGATGACATCTGCGGCAGCGTACCGCGCCGCAGCGGCCGCCGCTGGCCCGGGTACGATCTCCGGGCCATGAACGACGACACCGACTGGATCGAGATCGCGGATCGTGTCTTCACGAGGCGCTACCCCTTCCTTGACCAGCAGATCGGGCTGGTCCTCGGAGACGGCGAGGCTCTTGTCGTCGATACGCGCGCCTCGCCCGCCCACGCCCGTGAGCTCCTCGCGGACATCGCCCGCGTCACGCCGCTCCCCGTCCGGATCGTCGTGGATACGCACTGGCATTGGGATCATGTCTTCGGGAACAGCGAGTTCCCGCTGGCCGACATCTGGGGCCACCGACGCTGCCGCACCCATCTGCTCGAGCACGGCGAGGAAGAGCGCCTCGAAACGATCAAGTCGATGCCGAGTCTCGAAGCGGACCTCCGCACGATGACGGTTGTCGCCCCGGATCGCGTCTTCGACGACCTCGTCACGATCGAGGTCGGGGGCCGGAGGGTGGAGCTCCGCCACCTCGGCCGCGGCCACACGGACGCGGATGTCATAGCGATCGTGCCGGACGCTGGAGTCCTGTTCGCCGGCGATCTCCTTGAGAACGACGCGACCCCGTGGTTCGGTGACGGCTACCCGCTCGATTGGCCCGGGACAGTCGAGAGACTGCTGGACCTGGTCGCGGGGCCCGTGGTACCCGGGCACGGGTCACTTGGTGACCGTGCGTTCGCGGAAGCGCAACTGGCCGATTTCCAGACCGTGGCGGCGGCGGCACGCGCCCTAGATGCGGGCGAACTCGATCGTCAGGCTGCCATCGCCGCGATGCCCTACCCGGACGCGGTCGCCGAGGGACCGCTCGACCGAGCGCTGGCCCAACTCCGCGGCGAACTCGACTAGGGGCCGCGGCGGCCGCGCGCGGATCACCCTCCGACGCGAACCACCCAGCGGCCGCGAGCCTCGCCGGTCCGGATCGCGTCGAGGGCGGGATCGAGCGTCTCAAGCGTTACCTCGCTGATGCGCTCGCCGAGCGCTCGCGGCCGAAGGTCGGTCGCCAGCCGCTCCCAGATCCGACGCCGCTTCTCGAGGTCGAGATAGGCCGAATCGATCCCGAGGATGGCCGCCCCGCGGAGGATGAACGGGAAGACGGTCGTGGTCAGGGCCGGGCCCGATGCGTTGCCACAGGCGGCCACCGCGCCCCCGCGACGAAGCGTTCGCATGATGTACGGCAGAGCAGCCGCGCCGACCGAATCAACCGCGGCGGCCCATCGCTCGGTCTCGAGCGGCCGGCCCTCGGCCGAGATCTCCTCCCGCGACAGGAAGCCGACGGCCCCGAGGCCTCCGAGCCACTCGTGCTCATCGGTCTTGCCGGTCGCAGCCCAGACTTCGTACCCAAGCTGACTCAGGATCGCGATCGCCGTACTTCCGACGCCACCCGACGCACCCGTGACGAGGACTGGTCCATTTGCCGGCTCGAGCCCGCGCGCCTCGAGCTCCACGACCGAGAGAGCCGCGGTGAATCCCGCGGTCCCGATGGCCATCGCATCACGTGCCGAGAGGCCATCGGGCAGCCGGACGACCCAGCCGCCCGGGACCCGCGCGAACTCCGCGAAACCGCCGTGGTGGCTGACGCCCAGGTCGTAGCCATGGACGATGACCTCGACGCCAGGCGCGACCGCCCGATCCCCCGAACGAACGACGGTGCCCGCGAGATCGATCCCCGGAACCAGCGGGTACGCACGCGCGACCTTGCCGTCGGCCGTCGCGGCGAGCCCGTCCTTGTAGTTGACCGACGACCAGGCGACCTCGATGTCGACGTCACCGGCATGCAGATCGGCCGGCGTCAGGGCACGCAACCCGCGCTCAAACTGGTCGTCCAGGCGGTCCACGACGTAGGCGCGAAAGCTGTCCGGGATCGAGGACATGGGCTCCTCGGCTGGTTGCCGGCGATGGGAGAATCGAGCCGGGTGCGATATCATGCGCCCCGCGCCTCGACGGCGCGATCACTGGCGAGTGGCCAAACGGTAAGGCACCTGATTCTGGATCAGGGGATTGAAGGTTCGAATCCTTCCTCGCCAGCCAAACTCCCGATCTGAAGCGCCCGCCCGAGGTCGGCCTGAGAGCCAGGCGTCCATGCCGAACATGGTGTAGCGTGACCGTACCGACCGACCGGTCGGTCGGTCGGTCGTCACGCGCACCCCTTCCACGGGCATGGACCTTCATGAACAAGCGAACAAAGGCAGATCCGAGCGAGCAGAGCCGAAGCCGGCGAGAGCGCATCCTCGATGCGGCGTTCACGACGTTCGCCGGTCGCGGCTATCGGGATGCGTCGATGGACGACATCGCGGCTGCGGCGGAGACGTCCAAGGGCGGCGTCTACTTCCACTTCCCGACGAAGGAGTCGATCTTCCGGGAGCTGATGCGAACGACCGCGGACAAGCTCGTCGGCAAGGTAGAGCGGGCGGTGGCCGCGGAGACCGATCCGATCGCCCGGGCCGAGATCGCAATCCAGACCGTCCTCGCCACATTCGCTGGCCACCGGACGATGGCCCGACTCCTTTTCCTCGACGTCATCGGGGCGGGGCGGGTATTCCAGGCAGAGGCGAATGAGCTCCACGAGCGGTTCGCGCGACTGATCCAGGGCTACCTGGACCAGGCCGTCGCCGACGGAGTGATCCCGCCGACGGACACCCGGGTAACAAGCATCGCCTGGTTCGGGGCCCTCAACGAGGTCGCCGGACGGTGGCTTCAGGCCGAGCACCCCGGGCGCCTGGAGGAGGCCTATCCAGCGCTCCGGGCGACACTGCTGCGGAGCGTCGGCGTCGCGGAGGAGAGGATCATGACCCTGCCCTCCCCCGTCGACCCCGGCGACTTTCCGGAGGGCGGACGATGACGGTCGCCGACCGTTCGATTCCGGCCTCCGCCGATCTCGCCATCCGGACCGAGGCCACCGGGACCCTGGACCCGATCGCCGTCTACGCCGCGGCCGTCGAAGCCGGCCTGGAGGCCGCCCTCTGGCTCCGCCCGTCCGAGGGCTTCGCGCTGGTCGGGGTCGGGCGCGCCTGGGCGATCGAGCCGGAAGGGCCAGACCGGTTCGCCGTCGCTGCGGCTGCCTGGGATCGAGCGATCGATGGCCTGACGCCTGCCGGCGAGCTACCGCGTGGGATCGGCCCGGTGCTCATGGGCGGCCTCGGATTCACCGGCCGACGGCCGGCCGATGACGATGTCTGGAGCTCGTTCGGGGCGGCGTCGCTCGTCCTGCCGGAATGGATCGCCGCCCGGACCGGAGCGGGCTCGTGGCTGACGATGACGACCGCAGCCGCGGCCACGGCCGCGGGTATACGGCGCTGGGAACGGGTGCTGGCACGCGCCCGCGAACTCGGGCACGCCCCGGGTGCGCTCGTGGCGCGTCCGGTCAGCGCTCCCCTCTCGATCGTTCACGAGCGCCCGGACGAGACGCTGTGGCGGCGGACGGTCGGGCTCTTCGCCGGCGCCGTCGGGCGTGGGCGGATCGACAAGGTAGTCCTGGCCCGCCGCGTCATACTCGCCTCGCCCGCCGACCTCGATGTCGAGAACGCGCTCCGCCGCCTCGTGGCCGGCGCCCCGGAGAGCACCGTCTTCGCATTCCGCCGCGACGGCCGCACCTTCCTCGGGGCGACGCCGGAACGCCTGATCCGCACCGACGGGCGCGCCTTCCAGACGGTGGCGATCGCGGGCTCCGTGGCGCGCGGGCCGGACAGCGCCGCCGATGCCGAGCTCGCCGCCGCGTTGCTGGCGTCGGAGAAGGACCGCGAGGAACATTCCGTGGTCGTGGCCGCGATCCGCGAGCGCCTGGCTCCCCTGTGCGACGAACTCCGGATCGAGCGGGAGCCGCGCGTCCTGCCACTGCGTACGGTGCAGCACCTCATCACCGAGATCGAGGGAACCGTCCGCGAGCGCGCCGGCTTGCTCGCCCTGGCCGAGCGCCTTCACCCGACGCCGGCGGTCGGCGGGGAGCCGCGCGACATCGCGCTGGCGCTGATCGACGAACACGAAGGCTTCGAGCGCGGCTGGTATGCGGGCCCCGTCGGCTGGCTGGGGGCCGATGGCGATGGCGAGCTGATGGTGGCACTGCGCAGCGGGATCGTGGACCGTACCCGGGCGACTCTGTTCGCTGGCTGCGGCATAGTCGCCGACTCCGATCCCGAGCTGGAGTGGGAGGAGTCGCGGATGAAGCTGCGGGCGCTCGCCTCTGCCCTGGGCCGGCCAGGGGACGAACCGTGAACCAGGCCGCGGTTGCGGCACCGATCCTGCGCGCCTTCGTCGAGGAGCTCGCCCGGGCCGGCGTCCGCGAGGCTGTCGTCTGTCCGGGATCTCGATCGACGCCACTCGCCCTGGCGCTTGAGGCACACGCGGTGATCCGAACCACCGTCCTCCTCGACGAGCGATCGGCCGGGTTCTTTGCACTTGGCGTGGCGCGCACCAGCGGCCGGGCAGTTGTCCTGCTCGCGACATCCGGGACGGCGGCCGTGAACTTCGCCCCAGCGATCGTCGAGGCATCCCTGGCTCGTGTGCCACTCGTCGTCCTGACCGCGGACCGACCGGCGGAGCTGCGCGACCGCGGCGCGCCCCAGGCGATCGACCAGGTGGGGCTGTACGGCTCCTTCGTGAGATGGTCGACTGATCTGCCCCTGCCGGACATGGCGCCCGAGACGCTGGCCCATTTCAGGTCCGTCGCCGGGCGAGCGGTGGCTGTTGCTCTCGCCGGGCCACCCGGTCCGGTCCACGTCAACGCACCGTTCCGAGAGCCGCTCATCCCGGCCGGCGAGCTGGGGCCGTGGCCCGATCTTCCGGCGCAGCGCGCCCTCGGCAACCTCGACGTGGAAGCGCCGTTCCTGGCGGCGGCTGCCGGCGTCCGCCGTCTGGACGGCGACCAGCTGAGCAGGCTCGCAGACAGCATCGTGGCCACGCCCAGGGGCCTGATCGTGGCCGGCCCGCTCGAGGATCGCGGCTCAGACACGGCCGACGCCATTGCCGCACTGGCAGTTGCGGCTGGGTATCCGATCGTCGCGGATCCGCTGTCCGGGCTCCGGGCCGGGCGGCACGACCGTTCGCACGTCCTGGCGCGGGGCGATCAATTGACGCGGCCCGGTCCCTGGCTCGACATCCACGAGCCAAACCTTGTCATCCGCTTCGGCGCGATGCCGACCTCGAAGCCGGTCGTGGAGCTGCTCAAGCGCGGGCGGCCGGAGCTGTTGGTGATCGATGGCGACGGCGGCTGGCGCGAAGCGGCGCTCTTGCCGGCGACGTTCATCCATGCGGACGCCACCGCCACGGCGACCGACCTCGCCAGCGCGCTCACGTCGCGCCAGGCCAGCGTGCATCGCGCGACCGGCCGCGACCCATGGTGTGCCGACTGGCTTGCCGCTGAGGCCATCGCCGACCGGACGATGCGAGCCTGGGTGCTCGACCTCGCCGAGCCGTTCGAAGGCGCGCCGTTCCACCACCTCGCCAGCGCCCTGCCCGATGGCGCAGTCCTGTGGGCCGGCAACTCGATGCCGGTCCGCGACCTGGACGGGTGGCTTCCCTCGACCGACCGCGCCATCCGGATCCAGGCCAACCGCGGCGCAAACGGTATCGACGGCGTGCTGTCCACGGCCCTGGGGTCCGCGTCGGTGGCAGGTGGTCCGGTCGTCCTTGTCGTGGGCGATATCTCGTTCCTCCACGATCTCGGCGCGCTGGTCACCGCGCGGATCGCCGACGTCAGCCTGACGGTGGTCCTCATCGCCAACGATGGCGGGGGCATCTTCTCGTTTCTGCCGCAGGCCACCGCGACCGCGCCGGGTGTCGGCCTGCCGGAGCGCTACGAACGACTCTTCGGGACGCCCCACGGGATCGCAGTCGGTCCGATCGTCGAGGCGGTCGGGCACCGCCACCGGACCGTGGACGAGCGGACGCTGCCGGGGACACTTGCGGCGTCCGTCGGCCAGCCGGGCCTCACGGTGCTGGAGCTGCGCACGGACCGGGTCCGGAACGTGGAGCTGCATCGGGCCGCTGCGGCGGCCGTCGCGGCGGCGTTGACGGGGCTCATGCAGGGCGATGCGCCGGTGTCGGAGCTGACCTCGTGACCCGGCTCTCGGTGGACGGGACGCACTACGAGACCCGGACGGGCGGTCATGGTCCGGCGGTGCTGCTCATCCACGGCTTCACCGGGCGCGGCGCGGACTGGGGGTCGTGCCTGCCGGCCATCCGCGGGGCGGGCCACACCACGATCGTCGTCGACCTGCTCGGCCACGGCCGCTCCGACGCGCCGCTCGACCCGGCCTGCCACGCCATCGAACGCCAGGCCGCGGACCTCGCGGTCATCCTTCGACGCCTCGAGGCGGCACCCGCGACCGTGGTCGGCTACTCGCTTGGGGCGCGCCTTGCCCTGCGCCTCGCCGTCGCCCACCCGGCGGTCGTCCGCGCGCTCGTGCTGGAGAGCCCGTCGGCCGGCATCGTCGACGCCGCCGAGCGTGCCGTCCGGCGAGCGTCCGATGTGGAGCTGGCGGTACGCCTCGAGCGGGACGGCCTCGAGGCGTTCGTGGCAGCCTGGGAGGTCAGCTCGCTGTTCGCAGCCGAGCGACTCCTGCCGGTCTCGACACAGGCCCGCATCCACGCCGCCCGACGGCGCAATCGTCCCGATGGGCTCGCCGCCTCCCTGCGCGGCGCCGGTCAGGGTTCGATGGAGCCGCTGGTCAACCGCCTCAGCTCCATCGACTGCCCTACCCTCGTCATCGCCGGCGCGCTCGATCCCGTCGGCCTCGAACGCGCGCGCGTGGTCGCTACGGGCATCCCGGGTGCGCGCCTTGTCAGCCTCCCGGGTCGCGGTCACGCGCCACACCGGGAGTCCCCCGCCGAATTCCGCCGCCTGCTCATCGATCAGCTTACCGCCTGGAGGGCCGCATGACCGCCTGGACCACCGTCGTCGAATACGAGGACATTCGCCTCGAGCGCACCGAGTCGGGGATCGCCCGGGTCACCATCGACCGGCCGGAGGTCCACAACGCGTTCCGCCCGGAGACCGTGTCGGAGCTCATCGACGCCTTCGCGCGCGTCCGCAACGCTCCGACCATCGGGTGCGTCCTGCTCACCGGTGCAGGGGACAAGGCCTTTTGCTCCGGCGGCGACCAGCGCTACAAGAGTCACTCCGGCGGATATGTTGGCGCCGACGGCATCGCCCGGCTCAACGTGCTGGACCTCCAGCGGCAGATCCGCTCGCTGCCGGTGCCGGTCATCGCGCTCGTCAACGGCTACGCCATCGGCGGCGGGCACGTCCTGCACGTCGTGTGCGACCTGTCGATTGCCTCGCAGAACGCCACCTTCGGTCAGGTGGGCCCGAAGGTCGGCAGCTTCGATGCCGGCTTCGGGATCGGCCTGCTGGCGCGGCTGGTCGGGGACAAGAAGGCCAAGGAGATCTGGTTCCTGTGCCGCCAGTACACGGCGGCAGAGGCGCTGGATATGGGCCTCGTGAACCGGGTGGTCCCGCTGGCCGACCTGGAGGCCGAGGGCGTCGCATGGGCGGAGGAGATCCTCCAGATGAGCCCGACCGCCATCCGTTTCCTCAAGTCTGCGTTCCTCGTCGCCACGGACGGGCTGGCCGGGCTCCAGGAGTTCGCCGGCAATGCCACCGGCCTCTACTACACGACTGACGAGGCGCACGAGGGCTCGACGGCCTTTCTCGAGAAGCGCACGCCCGATTTCAAGCGCTTCCCGCGCCGTCCCTGAGCCGACAGGCACGACCGGATGACCGTCGAGCGCCCGCCCGCTCTCCGCATATGGTGGCTGGCCATCCGGCCGGCGACTCTGCCGGCCGCCGTCGCCCCGGTCCTCGTCGGGCTCGGCGCGGCCAGCGCGGTTGGCTCGCCGTTCCGCGCCGACACCGCCCTTGCCTGCCTGACGGTGGCGCTGCTGCTGCAGGTCGCCGCGAATCTGGCCAACGACCTGTCCGACTTCCATCGGGGGGCGGACACAGACGACCGGACCGGGCCCACTCGTGTCGCAGCCGCCGGGTTGGTGACGCCGCGGGCGCTGGAGGTGGCGATCGCGGTGGTGCTCGGTTTCGCCGGCCTGGTCGGGCTCTATCTCGCGATGGTCGGCGGGGCGGTACTGATCGCGCTCGGCGGACTGGCGATGGTGGCGGCGCTCGCCTACACCGGCGGGCCGTGGCCGTACGGCTATCGCGGCCTCGGCGAGGTCTTCGTGTTCACGTTCTTCGGCCTCGTCGCAGTCGTCGGGACGGCGTACCTCCAGGCGGCGCGGCTGGAGCCGCTGTTCTGGTGGGCGGCCATCCCGGTGGGGTCGCTCGTCACAGCCATCCTCGTCGTCAACAACCTGCGCGACATCCCGACGGACCGGGTGGTCGACAAGCGGACGCTGGCAGTCGCCTTCGGCGAGCGCTTCGCAAGGGCCGAGTACCTCGCCCTTATGGCCGTCGCGTTCCTCATCCCGGTCGGGCTGTTCGCGACAGGGCAGAGCGGGCCTGCGGTCCTGCTGCCGTTTGCGTCGGTGGTCGCGGCGGTCGGGCCGATCCGACGCGTCGCTGCATTTCGGGATGGTGTCGATCGCCGCTCGCTCAACCTCGTTCTGAAGGCGACGGCCCGGCTGTCGCTGGTCTTCGCGGCTCTGTTCGCCGTGGGCCTCGCGCTGGGGCGGGCGGCGTGACCGCGACCGATCGGCGGGCACTGGTCCAGGCGTGCGGCGCGATCCGCGTGCGCATCCCGTTCCGCAGGCCGTTCACGACCTCCGCGGGCACCTGGCGCGAGCGCGAAGCCTGGATCGTCCGGCTGCGCGACGAGGCGGGCCGCGACGGGTTCGGCGAGGCGGCTCTGGATCCGGCCGCAGGTCCGCGCGCCCGTGACCAGCTTGCCGAGGCGCTGCGGGCGGGTCTCGCGCGCGTGGCGGCCGATCGCGAGCTCGGGGACTGGCTGGAGGCCCCGTCGGACCACGGTACGGTCGACCCGATGGATCTCGCCGTCCGCGCAGCCATCGCGGGGGCTGCGCTGGACCTCGGCCTCGTCGATCTTGGCCCGGAGCCGGCGGTGACGATCGCGGTCAATGCCACGATCGCAACCGAGGACCCGGCTGCGAGCGTCGCCGCCGCACGCGCTGCCGCCGATCGAGGATTTCGCTGCCTCAAGCTGAAGGTCGGCTCCGAGGGGACGACCGCTCAGCTCGTGGATCGCATCGGGGCCGTGCGCGTGGCCGTGGGACCGGACGTGGCCCTCCGGCTGGACGCCAATGGCGCCTGGGACGCGGCAACCGCCCTGCAGCGAGCAGCCGGGGTCGTCGGTCTGAACGTTGCGTACCTCGAGCAGCCGATCGTCGCCGGCGCACCGGCGGACCTGGCGGAACTCCGGCGCGCGTCTCCGGTGGCCATTGCCGCGGACGAATCCGTGGCGTCGATCGCCGCGGCGCTCGCGCTCCTGGCCACGGACGCGGCCGACGTCCTCGTCGTCAAACCCGCCCGTGTTGGCGGCCCGGCGTCGGCAATGGCGATCGCCCGCGGCGCCATTGCGGCCGGTGTCGGCGTGACGGTCTCGACGCTGCTGGAGACGGGAGTCGGCCTCGCTGCGGCCGCCCGTGTCGCCGCGGCACTCCCGGACCACGACCATGCCCACGGTCTGGCGACCGCCGATGTCCTCGTCGACAACCTGCTCGCGGCACCGATGCGGTCGGCGGGAGGGCGCCTGACCGTGCCGCCACCCGGCCTTCGGCTCGACGAAGCGGCACTGGCCCGCTGGACCATCGGTCGGATCGGGCCGACATGGTGACCTCGTTCGGCAGCACCGACCTGCTACCAGATCTGGCGCGGCGTCATGCGACCGCGATCCCGGACGGTGCGGCAATCGTGGACGGCCCGAACGTCTGGACCTGGCGAATGCTGGACGAGCGCGCGTCGGCCATCGCGACAGCCGTCGCCGATGCCGGCGGCCGACCCGGCGAGCGTGTGGGACTGGCGGTGGGCACCTCCGCGCTCGGGATCGCGGCACTGCATGGGGCGCCGCGGTGCGGTGTCACGGCGGTTCTCGTGCATCCACGCCTGTCCGGACCGGAGGTCGCGACGCTCCTCGACGCCACGGCGTGTCGCGTCCTCGTCGTGGACCCGGCG
>JBDSJV010000008.1:0-6881 GCA_039917225.1 Candidatus Limnocylindrales bacterium | reverse complement strand
TCTCGCGTGATCTCCGCGAGCAGTTCATTGCGCTTCTGGTCCATCTGCGTCCTCCTACCCGTGGAACTCGAGGTCCGGGCCCATGCGCTCCCGGAGGAACATCGAGTGGTGGCGTTCGAAGATCCACTCCCCGGCGCGGTGCCCGAGGGCACGGACGCTCTCATCCGCCTCCAGGCGGTCGAGGGTGGCGTAGTCGGGCAGGTCAAGCATGATCACGTTGTCGAAGTCCCAGCCGTGGGCGACGTTGAACCAGCCCACGAATTTGATGCCGTACTTCTCCTCGTACTCCTTCAACTGGCGCGGAAACAACGTCTTCATGAAGAACTTGAAGAACGGGTCGCGGCCGCGGCGGACCGAGAAGTACGTTGCGAGGACTGGCACGGCGCTGAGGAACCTCCACAGAACGAGACGCCGGATCGCGGCGCCGCGGCTATTCTCGCACGCCGCCCGGTGATCCCCCGGGGTCATCCGCCGACCCCGCCTCCCCGCGCTCAACGGCGCGCGGAGCCTCGGCGCCATTCCCGGTCCCGGCCGCTGGCGTCCGCCGTGCGTCCTCCAGCTCGCCGACCGTTGGCGTCCCCGAGGCCAGTGGCCGGCGACGACCGGTCGCTCGCCGATCGGCGGCCACCAGCCGAAGCAGGAAGATGATCGTCTGGCCGGTGAAGAGCAGCAGGATCAGCACCGCGATCAGCAAGCCCGCGCTGACCCCTGACGGCCATCCCCACGCGACACTCATCGGCGTCAGGATCAGGAATACCACCAGGACGACCACCTGGGACCAGAAACAACCGAGCCCCGGGCCCTTCTCGGCGTCGAGTGGGGCGCCCTTGTAATCGACGGGACGGACGGTTGAAGGTTCTTCGGTCGTCGACGGCTCGACGGGATCTTGGGAAGTCACGGCCCGACTCTATCCGAGATGCGGGCCCGGCGCGGGCGAGCCGACAGTGCGGCGCCACAGCTCGGCCGCGATGGCGGTCGTAGCCGCCGATTCGACGAGCGCAAGGGCGACGTGGTCGCCGTCAACGGAGGCAGGGAGATTGACCGCCGCGTCCGCCGGGAAGGCGACGGCTGGCCCGATGGCGAGGACCCGACCACCGCGGCCGTGGATCGTATCCGCGACGGGCGCGTCGTACCTCGTGCCGGCGAGCAGCATCGCCCGATAGCCCGGCAGTGCCGTATAGAGGCCGACGTGGAGCCAGTCTCCCGCGTCGGTGGCATCGGCCTCGAGCCGCGGACACTCGCGAAGGAGGAGCGCCGCCTGCTCGGCAGTGCCGAGCGCGGACGCATCGGCGAGAACGTGGACCGCTGCGCCGCCGTCGAGGCAGTCTGCCGCGGCCTGGAGCCAGTCGTCGCGTGACCCGAGGAGCGAATCGATACCCTCGGCCGCGGCGAGGAGGGATCGGGCAGGATCGCCGGCGCCGAAGGCTGCCGCCAACTGGGCGAGGACTGCCACGGTCGCGCAGTAGCTCGCAGATGCGACGCCGCTGTCCTCGGCGCCAGCCCCGAGCGCGAGGACCTCTTCGGCCGCGATAGCGAGCGGTGACTCCGGATTGTTCGTGATCGCGAGCGTCAGTGCACCTGCTCCGCGGGCCCGCTCGATCGCGGCCACCGTCTCGGGAGTCGATCCAGAGTTCGAGATGGCGACGAACAGCGAGCCCTCCGCGACGGGCGCCGGTCGCGACGCGGAGGCGTGCTCGACGATCACTGTCAGACCCGCCTCCCGCAGGACCGGCTCCACGACCAGCGCCGCGAACCGGGAACTCCCCAGGCCCGTGAGGATGACTTCCCGCGTGCCAGCCAGATCGCGGCGCCACGGGCGCCGTGCGGAGATCGTTCGAAGAACCTCCGGGATGCGCTCGAGATCGCCGAACAGCAGCGCAGAACGATCCATCGCCGTCACGCCGTCACGGCCCCGCCGGCGCGTCAAACGCCGCACCGAGGAGGGCCCGGAGTCCGCCGATCGGGGCGTACAGCCAGGGGGGAAGGAATCTCGCGGCGTACACGAATTCAGCGAGCTCCTTCTTGACCTCGAATGCTCGAAGCAACGGCTCGTCGACCCGCCACGCTCGGTCACCCAGGCCGGCGGCGTAGTGGTCGAGGAACGCGGCGCGCGCGGCCGCGATCCACCGCTCCATTCGTGCGTCATCCGAACCCGTGGGCGGCGACGCGAACCCGCGGGCGACGGCCCGCCGCCGGGCGCTCCTCGCGACATGGTCGATGGATCGGAGAAATGCCGCGACGTCCCGAACCGGCGCCTGGGCCGCAATTCGCTCAGCGGGCTGGCGCGTCGGGTCCCCTTCGAAGTCGATGAACAGGACCCCGTCGGGAGCTGGCAGGATCTGGCCGAGGTGCAGGTCGCCATGGATGCGCTGGAGCTGGACCGTTCGCCTCGAGTCACCGAGCGGCGCGAGCGCTTTGTCGATGGCCGGGCGGGCGCGTGCCAGCTGCTCCGCCAGGGCGGGTTCCAGCGAGGCCACGGTGTCGACGGCAGCGTCTGCCGCCAACGAGGCCGCCTGGAGCCATCCGTGTCGATCTTCAGGGGTCCCTGGTCTGGTCTGAAATGGAGGCTCCGGGATGCTGGCCAGAGCTCGGTGGAGACGGCCCGTGGCGTGGCCCGCCGCACTCACCAGCTCATATCCGAACTCCTTCGCACCGTCAGCCAGGGAGCCGGCCAGCCCATCGGCCAGCCATTCAAAGGCATCGGCGGCGTCCGGAACGAAGGCCTGCTGGATCGCGATGGTCGTCGTGAAGCCATCGGCGAGCTCGAGCGTGACCGCGCCGCGCCAGGCGGGCACCGGGGCGTCGAGCTGGGACGCGAACCTGGCCAGCGCGGAGAGCACTTCGGGCTCGGGGCTGGGGGGCTCCGAAATCCGTCGATAGAGCTTCAGGACGACCGACTCGTCGATGATCAGGCTCGTGTGCGACTGATCCCCAGGCACGGGCCGGATGGCGCGTGTGGGCGTCGCGGCTGGACCGGTTCGTGGACCTCCGGGCGTGGGCGGGTCGCCCCGCAGGTACCCGCCCTCGATCCCGACCACGGATTCCCCATTGCGGGCCAGCTCGTGCAGACCACGCCACGGCGGGGCATCGACCGCGGGCAGCGTAAGACGGGCCGGCGGGCTGGTCCCCTCCGCCGTGACGTCGATGACCACCAGAAGCCCGCCGTCCTCGAACCCGAACGCGTCGACGACACGCAGGTCCCGGACGGGTCGCCCGCCAAGGCCCGACCAACGGGTCCCCGAGATCAGATCGGGGGCGATCTCCGCGAGGGTCGCACGGGCCCTCGCGGCGAGGCCCGGGTCGGCGGCGCGGACGGTCGCCATTCAGGCGTCGAGAACCAGAGTGGCGTCGCGCGCCGCCCAATGAACGGCAACCTGATCTCCACTGCCCATGTCGCCGAGATCGGCAGCTTCGACGCGGGCCACGACTTGCTGGCCGCTCTCGAGCTCCACCACGACCTTGCGGCTCCCGCCGAGATAGATCGTCTCGAGGATGCGACCAACCGGCGCGTCGGCCATGTCGTCAAGCACCGGCGTCAACCTCGTTCGCTCCGGGCGGATGACGATGGCGGCGGCTGACCCGTCTGCGAGGCCGAGCTCCGCGGCCCTGGCGGCATCGACGGGCAGCGTCCGTCCTCCGACACGCAATCCAGCGTTGCCGGTACCGGTCGTCATCGTGCCGCTCAGAACGTTCGCTTCCCCGAGCGCGGTCGCGACCGCGCGACTGGTCGGACGTTCCCAGAGATCGTCGACGGGACCGACCTGTAGGACGTGACCAGAGCGCATCACCGTCACTCGATCGGCGAGCGCCAGGGCCTCTTCGTGATCGTGGGTGACCACGACGAAGGTGATCCCGACGGCATGCTGGAGCCGCTTGAGCTCGACCTGCATCTCGATCCGGATCTGGCGGTCGAGCGCGGCAAGCGGCTCATCGAGGAGCAGGACACGGGGCCGCTTGACCAAGGCCCTGGCGAGGGCTACCCGCTGCCGCTGGCCACCCGAAAGTTGATTCGGGCGACGCCGCTCGTAGCCTTCCAGCCGGACGAGCGCCATGGCTTCGCTGACGCGCTCCGTGACTTCAGGCGCACCAACCCCCTCCATCCGGAGTCCATAGGCAATGTTGTCGAAGACCCGCATGTGGGGAAACAGCGCATAGGACTGGAACATCAGGTTGAGCGGCCGCCGATACGGCGGCACCCCGACAAGGTCCACCCCGTCGAGCGTGATGGCACCCGAATCCGGGGTCTCGAAACCGGCCAGCATCCGCAGGATCGTGGTCTTGCCGCAGCCCGACGGCCCGAGCAGCGCGAAGAATTCGTTCTCGCGGATCGAGAGATCGACGTCGTTGACGGCGACAACATCACCGAAGCGCTTGGTGACCCCCGTCAGCCGGATGATCTCGCGCGCGCTCATGCGTCGGCCGCCCGCAACCGCTGGGAGATCAGGACGAGGGAGATGCTGAGGAGGAGCACGAACGTGGCGATGGCGTTGACCTCCGGAGTGACACCGAATCGAATCATGGAGTAGACCTGGGTCGGGAAGGTTTCCACGGTCCCCTTCGTGAAGAAGGCGATGATGAACTCGTCAAAGGACAGCGTGAAGGCCAGCAGTCCCCCGGCAATGACGCCGGGGGCGATCGCCGGCAGGGTGATGTTGAGGAACGTCCGCCGCTCGTTCGCCCCGAGATCCAGCGAGGCCTCCTCGATCGACCGATCGAAGTGCTGCAGCCGCGTTCGGACCACGATCGCGACGAATGCGATGTCGAAGACGACGTGGGAGAGGATCACCGTCCAGAGCCCGAGTTGCAGGTTCAGCAGGCCCGCGAAGACGAGGTTGTAGAAGCTCAGCAGAGCGATCGCCAGGACGATATCCGGGACGATCATCGGCACGTAGACGAGGCTGTCCAGGAGCGTGCTGCGGACCGTCCGCTCCAGGCCCAGGGCCAGCAGTGTCCCGATCAGGCTCGCGAGGATCGTCGTCACCACCCCGACGACGAGCGTGTTGCGGAACGCGTTCAGGAGCGCCTCGTTGGCCAGGACGGAGGCATACCAGTCGAGGCTGAAGCCGGTCCACGCGGTCGGCTGGCCGGACGCGTTGAACGACAGTCCGACGATGACCGCGATCGGCAGGTACAGGAACGCGACCACCAGCGCGAACTCGATCCGGAGGAGACGGCGACCCCAACGCCAGCTAGGCATCGATCGCCTGCTGTCGGTCACGATCCTGGAGCCATGCCTGGATGAACAGGAGGAGCCCCATCATCGCGATCAGGGCAAGTGACAGGACGGCCCCGAACGGCCAGTCCCGGGCCTTGAGGAACTGGGCCTGGATGAGATTTCCGACCATGATGCTGAGACCACCACCGAGCAGATCGGGCACGATGAAGTTACCGAGGCTCGGGACGAAGACGAAGATGCAGCCGGCCGCGAGCCCGGGCAGGGTAAGGGGCAGCGTGACCCGGACAAAGGTCCGGATCGGCGTCGCCCCGAGATCGGACGAGGCCTCCCGGAGGTCCGGCTGGAGCCGTTCGATCGAGGCGTAGATGGGCAGGATCATCAGCGGCAGGTAGCCGTAGACGAGCCCGAGGATGATGGCGAACTCGTTGTACAGCAGCGGCAGCGGCTCCTGGATGAGGCCCAGCGCTTCGAGGCCGTGGTTGATCAGGCCCTCGCCATTGAGGAGCACGATCCAGGCGTACGTACGGATGAGCAGGCTCGTCCAGAACGGCAGGATGACGAGCACCAGGACCGGCGTCCGCCAGCGCCGCGGGAGCGTCGCGATCAGGTAGGCGGCCGGATAGCCGATCAGCAAAGCGATGACGGTCGCAATGACCGCGACGCGGAGCGAGAACAGCAGGACACGCAGGTAGAGCGGATCGATGGCCCGGGCGAAGTTGTCCAGGGTGAACGTCGGGACGACGCCGCCATACGTCCCCCGCTGGAAGACGCTGTACACGATCACCAGCGCAACCGGGATCACGAGGAACACCGCCCACCAACCGAGGGCGGGGCCGAGGAGCAGCAGCCGGCGTTTCACGATGCGTGAATCAGTCGGGGCGCCGGCCTGACGGCCGGCGCCCCGGATCGTCTGCTACTGACCAGCCGTGATCTCAGCCACGATCTTGGCCCAGAGCGGCGCAGCGGCGCCGAGGTCGCGCTCGGGCTCCCCCTTGAGGAGCTCCTCACCGGTCATGGCGAGGTTCGGGAAGGCGGCCAGCGTCTCCGCATCAACGAGGGCCATCGCCTTGGGGTTCGGGACCTTGTAGAGCGTCAGATCGACGACGGTCTTGGCCACCTCGGGGCGAAGGATGTAGTCGATGAAGGCGTAGGCGGCCGTCTTGTTCGTAGACGACTTCAGGATGACCATCGTGTCGCTCCACAGGTCACTGCCCTCGGACGGGACGACGAACTTGATGTCCGCGTTGTCGACGATGCCGTAGTTGCACCAGCCATCCCAGGCCTGGACGAGGAGCGCCTCGCCCGACACGAGCTTCGAGTAGAAGGTCGTGTCGTCATAGGCGAGCAGGTGCTTCTTGGCTTCGATGAGGAGGTCCTTGGCCTCGTTCAGCTTGGCCTCGTCCGTCTCGTTGACCGAGTAGCCGAGGACCTTGAGCGCCGGCAGCAGGAGCCAGCGATCGGTGGCGAGGGCCGTGACCTTCTTGTCCAGTTCGGCCGACGGCTTGAGCAGGTCGTTCCAGCTGCTGGGTGTGCCGCTGACGAGGTCGGAGCGGTAGCACAGCCCGGTCGTGCCCCACGTGTACGGGACGGAGAACTTGTTGCCAGGGTCGTAGCCGAGCTTGTCGGCTTCCGGGGACAGATTGCCGATGTTGGCGAGCTTGCCGTGATCCAGTGCCTCGGCCCAGCCCCGGTTGTTGAGGCCCTC
>JBDSJV010000007.1:0-9404 GCA_039917225.1 Candidatus Limnocylindrales bacterium | reverse complement strand
GGTCCGTCTGTGGGAGCGGTCCCGCGTTGGAGACCGCCACGCGAAGCAGGACTTCGCGCTCGCGGTCCGCATCCCGGATCGCCCGCCGTCCGGCTGCGGTCTTGACCCATCCGACCTCGCGGGCGAGCTCGACCCGCTCGTTCAGGAGCGACACGATGCGCCGGTCGAGCGCATCGATCTTCCGCCTGAGGCGGCGAAGTTCGGGTGGCTCCGACGCCCGACCGTCAGCCCCTGCCATGGTCGCCTCCGAAGTCCCTGGCAATCAGTTCGAGGGCCAGGTGGTATCCGCGTGCCCCTTGGCCCACGAACGAGGCTTCCGCCAGGTCGACCAGGAAGTTCACGTGCCGGAACGGCTCGCGCTGCGAGGGGTCGGACAGGTGGACCTCGATGAACGGACGCTGGATCCCGGCCAGTGCATCGCGGAGAGAGACCGAGGTGTGCGTCAGGCCACCCGCGTTGACGATCGCGACGTCGAAGTCGCGCAGATGGAGGCGATCGATCAGGGCACCTTCGTGGTTCGACTGGTAGAAGTCGACCTCCAGACCCAGGTCGGCCGCAAGCCTCGCGATCCCGGCGTGGATCTCGTTGAGCGACTCGCGTCCGTAGATCTCGGGCTCCCGCGTCCCGACCAGGTTGAGGTTCGGCCCCTGGAGCACGAGCACGCGGGTCACGCGGCACCCCCGACAGCGGTCGGCGTCAGCAGCCCGGCGGCCACGTCCCGCACCAGGTCGTCCGGCACGTCGTCGCGAACCACGTGGCCGTGCTCAGTCGGCAGGACCCAGCGGAGGCGGCCGGCGCGGTGCTTCTTGTCCGCACCGAGATGCTCCAGGACGGCAGTCAGCGGGTAGGGGAGCGAGTCCGTGCCCAGCTCCAGGGCATCCAGTAGCCGCTCGATGCGAGCAGCTCGGTCCGCCGGGGTGACGCCCATGGCCGCTCCGACCCGGCAGGCGGCCCGCAGCCCATAGGCGACAGCCTCCCCGTGCCGCAGATCGGCATAGGAGCCCGCGGCCTCGATGGCATGCCCGAGCGAGTGGCCGAGGTTCAGAGCGATTCGCACGGCTGTCTCCTTCTCGTCCGCGGCCACGACATCGACCTTTGCCCAGGCGCACCGCTCGACGAGCTCTGCAACGGAGCCGTCGGTCATCGGCGAGGCATCGCCGGCGGCAATCGCTTCGCCGCGCGATTCGAGGAGTTCGAAGAGTCGCTCGTCGCCGAGTGCCGCCATCTTGACCGCTTCGCCGAGTGCCGCCCGACGGTCGCGTCCGGGCAGACCGGCCAGCAGGGCGATATCGATCACGATCGCCGACGGCTGATGGAACGCCCCGACGAGGTTCTTGCCCTCGGGCAGGTCAACGCCGGTCTTGCCCCCGATTGAGCTGTCGATCTGGGCGACGAATGTCGTCGGGACCTGGATGAACGGAACCCCGCGCAGGTAGGTGGCCGCCAGGAATCCGGCCGTGTCGCCCAGGGCTCCACCACCGACTGCGACGAGTGGCTCGCCGCGTTCGACCCGCAACCGCGTGAGCTCACGGGCCGCCGTCTCGACGACCGCCAGGTTCTTGGCGGCCTCGCCCTGCGGCAGGAGAACGACCTGCGTCTCGAAGCCCGCGGCCGTGAGGCTGGCCTCGAGTTCGCCCCCGACGCTGCCCCAGGCACCGGGTTCGGTCACGAGGATGGCTCGGCGGGCGTCGAGCCGTCGCAGCTCATCGGCAACCGCTCCGGCGGCAATGCCTTCGCCGATCACGACGCGACCGATGGTCGTTTCGGCGCGCAGGAGGACGGTCCCTTGAACGTCGCGCGGCTCGTGCACGGCGCGGTCCACCGCATCCACGACACCGTTGACCTCGGCCATCCCGGCGATGCGGGTCGCGGCGGCATAGAACCGCAAGCGTGCCGTGGTCAGGTCACGGAGTGCCCGGATCGGGTCTCGACCGGTGATCAGCGGGCGAATGTTCGGACTCCGCCGGAGTCGCTGCGCCAGCACCTCGGGTCGACCATCCAGCCAGATCGGGATTCGCCCGCGGTACAGGCGCCAGCGATTCCGAGGATCAACGACTGCGCCGCCCCCAGGTGCAATGACCCGGCGGACTTCAGGTGCTTCGTCGGCTGCCCCGAGGGCCTCGATGACGGCGCGCTCGTGGGCTCGGAAGCCAGCTTCGCCCACCTCAGTGAAGATCTCGGGGATCCGCGTGCCGGCCCGACGTTCGATGACTTCGTCCAGGTCGATGAACTCGGCCTGGTGCCTGGCAGCCAGGCGTCGCCCGACGGCGCTCTTGCCGCTCCCCGGGAGGCCGATCAAGACGACGTCCATCC
Source organism: Candidatus Limnocylindrales bacterium (assembly GCA_039917225.1). Lineage (GTDB taxonomy): Bacteria > Chloroflexota > Limnocylindria > Limnocylindrales > CSP1-4 > UBA5189. The sequence continues at coordinate 7,091 of JBDSJV010000007.1, read as the reverse complement.
TCGCCCGCCCCAGCCTAGTCGTCGCCGCCGGAACCGGCCTCGTCGCCGCCAACAGCGGCCCGCCCGCCGATCCGGGGTGCCGGTGGCGTCGTCGACATCAGCCGTCGATGAGCTGCCATCCGTTCGCGGACCACATCCATCCGATCGCCACCCAGTGTCTCGAGGACGAACCGGGCAAGCGTCAGCATCACCATCGCCTCGCCGATCACGCCGGCGGCAGGGACGACGCTGATGTCGCTGCGCTCGTAATGAGCCTTGTCGACGGCTTCGCCGGTGATGAGGTCCGCCGATGGCAGGGGCCTGGCCAGCGTCGAGATCGGCTTGACCGCTCCACGGACGACAATCGGCTCGCCGTTCGTCACCCCACCGGTCAGGCCGCCGGCATTGTTGGAACGGTGCACCCAGTGCCCGTCGGCGGCACGTCCATCGATGATGTCGTGGACCGCCGACCCGAAGCGGCGTGTCTGCTCGAACCCGAGTCCGAACTCGACGCCCTTGACGATGTTGATGCTCATGACGGCCGCCGCCAGGGCGGCGTCGAGCCGGCGATCCCAATGGACATACGACCCGAGCCCGATGGGCAGGCCCTGGGCGACAACCTCGAACACGCCGCCGATCGTGTCTCCGTTGGTCCGGGCCTCGTCGATCCGGGCGATCATCCGCACCTCGGCATCGGGATCCGGACAGCGGAGGGGCGATGCATCGGCCTCCGCCCGCGGTCGGGAACAGTTCACCGGATCGATGGCGACGCCGCCGACCTCCGCGGTGAACGACCAGACCTCGATCCCCAGTTCGCGCAGGAAGATCCTGGCTACCCCGCCAGCGGCGACCCGGGCGGCCGTCTCGCGGGCTGATGCGCGTTCGAGCACGTTGCGAACGTCCGAATGGCCGTACTTGAGGGCCCCGGCCAGGTCGGCGTGACCGGGCCGCACGCGGGTGACCGGGGTCGGCCGCTTGGCGCCCTCCGCGACCGAGGCCTCGAGCGCGGCCGCGGCGTCCTCATCCAGCGGAGCCGCCTGCATCACCGGGCCCCAGTTCTCCCAGTCGCGATTCTCGACCAGGAGGAGGATCGGTGATCCCAGTGTCGTCCCATGGCGGACCCCGGACCGGATCTCCGCCCGATCGGTCTCGATCGTCTGCCGCGCACCTCGACCGTAGCCGCGCTGGCGTCGGGCCAGGTCCACGACGAGATCCTCAGCGGTCAGTGGCAGCCCGGCCGGCACGCCCTCGAGCGTCACACCGAGCGTCGGTCCATGCGACTCGCCGGCCGTGAGGAATCGGAAGGGCTCCATGGCTCCCGGCTCCGCTCAGCTCGCGCCCGGGGCGACGGGCTCGGCCGGTTCCGGCTCGTCGCCGGCCGGCTCGCCCTCAGCCGAGCGGAGACCACTGGCTCGGGCGGCAGCGAGAGCCTCGGCCATCACGTCGAGCGGTGCGGCCTGACCTGTCCACAGCGTGAACGCCGCAGCGCCCTGGTGGAGGAGCATGGTCTCGCCGTCGTGGGCCGTGCAGCCCGCGACCTCGGCGTCGCGCAGGAGCCTGGTCCGGCCGTAGATCAGGTCGAGGACCAGTTGGTTCGCTGCGAGGATCCCCGCCGGCAGGGGGGATTCCTCCGCCACCAGGCCGATCGAGGTCGCGTTGACGATGACACGGGTCTTGGCGAGCTCGGCCTCGAGGATCGACTCGTGCCAGGGCATCGCCTTGAGCTCCATGTGCGCCGCACTCTTGCCGAAATGCCGGACGAGACCCTCGGCGCGGTGAAGATGGCGGTTGAAGACGACGATCCGCTGGAAACCACTGCGGATAAGACCGTGGACCACCGCCCGGGCACCGCCACCGGCACCGAGGACCACGGCCTGACGAGGCATCTTGGCCCGCCCGACCAGCCGGTCGAGTGCCTCGCTGAATCCGGCCACGTCCGTGTTGTGGCCAACGAGCCGCTTGCCCTCGTGGGTGATCGTGTTGACGGCGCCCGTGGCGATTGCCTCGTCCGTCAGTCGATCGATCAATGGAACGACCCGCTCCTTGTGGGGGATCGTGAGGTTCGCGCCGATGAAGTCCTTGCCCCGGACCTCCTCGATCGCAGCGGCCAGGTCGATCGGCGCGCGATCCCAGAGCTCATAGCGCGCATCGATTCCCCGCGCATCGAAGGCCGCCTGCTGCATCGCTGCCGAGAGCGAATGGGCGACGGGGTGGCCGATCAGAACGACCCGCTTGGTCATGCTCGAATCCTTTCGAGATCGGAGAAGAAGCCGGGATACGAGATCGCTACGCTCGACGGCCGGCCGACCGTCGTGCGACCGGAGGCAATGAGGCCGGCGATGGCGAACGTCATCGCGAGTCGGTGATCGTCGAGGCTGTCGGTCGGGCCGCCGTGGAGGGGCGTCGGACCGTCGATGAGAATGTCGTCGCCCGCGATGTCGATGCTGGCGCCGAGGACGCGGAGTCCGGTGGCGATCCCGGCGAGCCGATCCGCTTCCTTGTGGCGCAGTTCGCCGGCTCCGCGGAGCGCGGTTCGCCCGTGTGCCTGGGTCGCCGCGAGGCAGAGGATGGGGACCTCGTCGATGGCCGCGCCAACCTCGGCCGCGCTCACTTCGATTCCCTCGAGACGCGAGGATCGGACCACGAGATCGGCCACGGGCTCGCCGATATCGGCGGCTCCCGTGGATCCCGGGCGTGGCTGCTCCTCGATCAGTGCGCCCATCCGGACCAGGAGATCCACGATCGCGCGCCGCGTGGGATTCGTGCCGACTCCCCGCAACGTCAGATCCGCATCCGGATGGATGGCCGCCACGACGAGCCAGAAGGCGGCCGCCGACGGATCCCCCGGCACCTGCTCGTCCATCGCCGCCACCAGTGAGCCTCCATCGATCTCGACGACCGCGCCCGTCGCGCCTTCCGTCCTGCTGCGAACCGCGATGCCGCGGGCCCGCAGCATGCGCTCCGTGTGGTCGCGCGTGGCGACCGCCTCATGGACGCTTGTCGTGCCGCTGGCGTGGAGCCCGGCGAGCAGGATCGCCGACTTCACCTGGGCCGACGGCACCGGAGTGCTCCAGTCGATCGAGTGAAGGGCGGCCCTGCCTTCGATGGTCACCGGTGGGAGCGCATCACCGTCCCGAGCCGAGATCCGGGCTCCCATCGCCCGCAGCGGTTCGATGATACGGGCGACCGGACGCCGTCGCAGCGAGTCGTCCCCGTCCAGTGTGGCGCCGATGCCTGCGCCGCTCAGGAGTCCGGCCATCAATCGGAGCGTGGTTCCCGAGTTGCCGCAGTCGAGGAGTCCAGCCGGGGGCACGATCCCGGCGACACCCGGCGAGTCGACCCGATAGGCGATGGCCCCGTGGCCGTCCGCGGAGCGCTCCACCTGGGCCCCGAGGGTCCGGACGATGCCCGCTGTCGAGCGAACGTCGGCTCCGTCCCCGGCGCCCGTGATCCGGCTCTCGCCGGTCGCGAGCAGGGCGAGCATGAGGGCGCGATGGCTAATCGACTTGTCGCCGGGCATGGACAATTCGCCGCGCAGGCGCGCGGCAGGCTCAACCACCGCCGCTTCAGCGGTGGGTGCGCCGTCGGCGACCGCACGATGGGTCATGGATCAGTGCTTGGAGAGCCCGCCGGTCCCGATGCCCAGCGAGGCACTGTCGACCAGCGGATCTCCGTGGAGGGAACCGACGTGCTGATGCACCGGGACCAGGGCCGCCATGAGGTCGGCGAACTGGGCCGGGTTGAGCTGCTGTTCGGCATCTGAGAGGGCGGCATCGGGGTTCGGGTGGACCTCGACCATCACCCCGTCCGCACCGACGGCCACGCCACCGATCGCCAGCGGCTTGACCAGCCAGCGCTTCCCGGTCGCGTGGCTCGGATCGACGATGACCGGGAGATGGGTCAGGTGATGGAGTAGCGGCACCGCCGCGAGGTCCATCGTGTTGCGGGTGTACGTCTCGAACGTCCGGATCCCCCGTTCGCACAGGATCACGTTTGGGTTGCCGGCGGCCACGATGTATTCGGCCGCCATCAGCAGTTCCTCGATCGTCGCACCGAAGCCGCGCTTGACCATGACCGGCCGCGCCACCCGCCCTGCGGCGTTGAGGAGCGAGTAGTTCTGCATGTTCCGGGCGCCGATCTGGAGGATGTCGGCGTACTCGGCGACGATATCCACCTGGCTCGGCTCCATCACCTCGGTGATCGTCGGGAGGCCCGTCCGGTCGCGTGCCTCGGCGAGGTAGCGCAGTGCTTCGACGCCGAGCCCCTGGAAGCTGTACGGCGAGGTTCGCGGCTTGAACGCCCCGCCGCGCAGGATCGTCGCGCCCGACGCCTTGACGGCGTCCGCGGTCTCGAACAGCTGATCCCGACTCTCGACCGAACAGGGACCCGCCATGACGGTCAGGCCTCCATCGCCAACGATCGCGTCCAGCACCCGGACGACGGTGTTCTCAGGATGGAACTCGCGCGAGGTCAGCTTGAATGGCGTGGAGATCGGCGTGACGGTCTCGACCCCGGGCAAGGCCCCGAGCTTGCTCATCAGGGCGGACCGGCGCGGCCCGACCTCCCCGACGACCGCGATGACGACCCGATCGGCTCCGACGTGGTCGTACGGCGTCATTCCCTCGCCGAGGATATGACTCTTGACACCGAGGATCTCGGCCTCGGTCGCGGTGCGAGCCATGACGACGAACATCGAACGCCCTTCCTGTGGACGGCCGGACCGGAAAGAAAAAAGCAGAGGTCTGCACCTCTGCTTCGTCCCGGCACGACGCGTGCGCCCGGCCTCAAGGGCCGGGAACCATCATGCCGGGTGGGTAAACCAATAGAAGCGCTTCATCTCAGTCGATCGACGGTAGTCGAGCGCCGGCCTCGATGTCAACCGTTCGGCTCGAACAGCCGGCCGGGCTACGTAGGCCGAGCACGCAGGCCCGACCGCCCGGGCCGCCCCGACCGCCGGGTCCACCAGACCGGATGGGTGCTCGAAACGCGGTTCCGAGTCGCCCCCGGGGGCACAAACCGGACTGGGTGGCCGAGTTGCGACAGGTCGCGCCGATGAACCGGACTACTGGACCGGTCCCGCGCCGCCATCGACTCAGCCCCCGCCAGCAAGCCCGTGGTAGCCTATCGACCGCCGCGGATGGAGAGGTCGCATAGAGGCCTAGTGCGGCGGTTTGCTAAACCGTTATGGGGTTACACCCATCGGGGGTTCGAATCCCCCCCTCTCCGCCAGCAATCTCCGTCGGCATCGCATGCGCCCGTAGCTCAGCGGATAGAGCGTCAGGTTGCGGACCTGAAGGTCGTGGGTTCGAGTCCCGCCGGGCGCGCCAAATCCCCTGACACAGCACCTCGGCGGTCAGCCGAGCTGCTTCCGCATATTGACATCCGTCTCTTCGTAACCCGAGGACCGGTACAGGTTCCGCGCGATGTCGTTGTCGCCGAACACGTGCAGTCCGATCGACTGGAAGCCGAGTTCCCCCGCGACCGCTTCGAGCGCCGCCAGAGCAGCCCGGCCGTAGCCACGCCCCCGGAGCGCCGGATCCACTTCGATATCCCAGATGAAGAGTTCTCCCGGCCCGCCTCCGCGGGTTGGTCCGAACCACAGGACCCCGACCTGGGTGCCGGCTTGGTCCACGATCGCCCGGATCTCGTGGTTGGGCGTCGCCTGCCCATCTGGGAGCAATTGCCTGAACTCGCGTTCCGCGCGAGCGTCAGCTTCGTCGGCCGACCAGGCCCTGACCCGTACCTTGTCCGCTGCGTAGGCGCGGATGGAGGAGGCCCGCCAAACAGCAAAGGCTTCGGCGCTCATCCCAACGAGCGTGACGGATGGAGCCGCGGCCCTGGATCCCGATTGACTGCCCATGCAGTCCCTCCGTGCCTTGCTGCAGGTGAGGTCGCCCTCAGGAGTCGAGCATATCGGTGGGAGGTCCCACCTTGCCGAGCGGAACCGCTAGGCTGCCCATCGATGAGTGCCCCCTTTCCGAGCCTCCGCCTGCGCGACCCGGATCCGGAGCTGTTTGAATTCCCCTGGGAACTCCCGCTCGGGGCCTGGCCCGCGGACCGCCTCCCGTTCCGCGAGCTGCCAGTCGGCCCATCGCGGCACCTCGTCCGGTTCCTCGAGACGCGTCGGGGCCTGGTAGCTCTGAAGGAGGAGCCGGTTCGGGTCGCGGAACAGGAATATGCCATCCTCAGCCATCTCGATGAGGAGGGACTGCCCGCGGTGGCGCCCCTCGGAATCTCGGTCTCGCCGGAGCGCGACGCGGCAATCCTGGTGACCCGGTTCCTTCCGAACTCGTTTCAGTACCGACGCCTGCTCTCGAGGGTTCCGCCCGGACCGGGCGACCTCCGCGACCGGCTCCTCGACGCGATGGCCGGACTGCTCGTCGAGCTGCATCGGGCGGGGGTGTACTGGGGCGACTGCTCGCTTGCGAACACGTTGTTTCGTCGCGACGGGAACAAGCTGCAGGCGTACCTCGTGGATGCCGAGACCAGCGAACGCCACCCGGAGCTCTCGGTTGGCCAACGCGAGTACGACCTCGATGTCCTGGTCGAGAACGTCGCCTTCGGCTTCGCTGATCTCGCGGCCATCCAGGAGCGCGACGACCTGTTCGACGATGCCCTGACCGCGGCAGAGACGGTCCGGGATCGGTATCGCGTGCTATGGGACGAGCTCACGGCCGAAGTCGAGGTCGGAGCCGACGACCGGTTTGTGATGGCGGCCCGGGTCAGGCGCCTCAATGATCTCGGGTTCGCGGTCGAGGAGATCACGGTCATGCCGGGTCCCGAGGGCCGCGTGCGACTTCGCGCCGCCGTGACCAATCGCCGGTTCCACGAGCGCGAACTCGGCAACCTCACGGGCCTCCGAACCCTCGAGGGGCAGGCCCGGCTGCTCCTCAACGACCTTCGCGAATACGGCGCCTGGCTCGAGCACGCCGAGCGTCGTCCGATCTCGATAGAGGACGCGGCCGGACGCTGGCTTGCCGACGTCTATCGACCGACGCTCGCCCGCCTGGTGGCGGTCACAGGCCCCGGTGGTGATGCAGTCCAGGCCTACTGCGACGTCCTGGAGGCGAAGTGGCTTGTCTCGGAGCATGCGCAGGCCGATATCGGCCTGG
>JBDSJV010000006.1:0-4134 GCA_039917225.1 Candidatus Limnocylindrales bacterium | reverse complement strand
CGAGTGATGACGCGTAAGCGCGCAGGTAGTCAAGCACCTCCCTAGGTCCCTGCTCGTCCTTGAGCTGGAGGCGGTACGCGAAGTCCAGGCCCTCAACGAGCATGGCCCACCGCTGCTGCCAAATCGTGCGGAGCTGGATCTCGACGAGGGCACCGTCTCGCCTGACCACCAGATGGATAGCCCGATATCCGCCCGGCTTCGGGGCAGCGTTGTAGTCGTAGACGCGCAGGACATCCGACTTTTGGCGCTCTACTCGGTTGCGGACGGCGTCAACGGTGGCTCGATCAGGCAGGATCGCGCGGCAACCCGCGATGTCCTGCATCCGCGTCAGTTCCATCTGTCGAAATCGCTGAAGCTTGCCGATGATCCGCGGCTGCCGCTTCAGGCGCTCGGCAACCAGGAGCGGCGCGTCAGATGTCTTCACAGCCGAGCGCAGTCCCATGACCACCAACTTCAGTGGCCCCTTGAATTGCGACCGGAACGCACTAACGACGGCGGACGATTCCTCGATTCGCGGGTCGACGAGGAGCCCCGAGTCGAACCAGTCTCGAAGAACTACACCGGCGCGGTCGACCTGCGAGCGAGAGATCCCGATTCGTTCGTGTGGCGTGGCCATCTCCGACATCGTATCCGCTGCCGATCTATGGCCGATCACCTGTCGTACGCTTTCGACCTGATGGCCATCGCTGCCCGCCGCCTCGCGACTCCGTCGTCGGTGAATGCCGCGATCAAGCAGATCGCGGACGTCATGCGCCGCGCCAACTACGCTGGAGCGCTCCAGTACGTCCCGGAACTCTCCTGGATCCTCTTCCTCCGGATCCTCGATGAGCGCGAGGAGCTGGAGGCCGAGGAGGCCGCCGCGGTCGGGGTCGGCTTCACGGCCTCGGTGAACGCCCCGTTCCGGTGGCGCGACTGGGCGGCGCCTGGCGGCGCGAAGCGAGCCGAGCTCACGGACGCCTCGATGGGTTCGTACCTCACCTTCGTCAACGGCGAACTCCTCCCCTATCTCCGCGGTCTTCGAGATCGCTCGGACGCGAGCACCCGCCAGCGCGTGATCAGCCAGGTCGTCTCGGCGATCGAGCGCGTGGGCGTTGACACCGAGAAGAACCTGCTGGACATCCTCGATCGCGTCGACGGCATTCGCCTCGAAGCTGTAGACCAGACGCACCTCTTCACGCTGAGCCAGGCCTACGAGGGTCTGCTCCAGAAGATGGGCGAGAAAAACAACGACGGCGGACAGTTCTTCACGCCGCGCCAGGTCATCCGGGCGATCGTCCGGGCCATCGACCCGAAGCTCGGCGAGACCGTCTACGACCCGGGCTGCGGCACCGGCGGGTTCCTCGCCCAGGCGTTCGAACACATGCGGGCGCGATTGGGCCCGGGCGCGACCGCCGAGCAGCTGCTGGCCCTGCGCGAGGACGCGTTCTGGGGTCGCGAGAAGGCGGACCTCGTCTACCCGATCGCCCTCGCGAACCTCGTCCTGCACGGCATCGACCAGCCCCACATCTGGCACGGCAACACCCTCACCGGCCAGGTGGTCTATGACGGGCTGTTCCTCGACGCGCCGTCGCTCTACGACGTGATCCTCATGAACCCGCCGTTCGGCGGGAAGGAGGGGCGCGAGGCGCAGACGCAGTTCGCCTACAAGACGAGCGCCACCCAGCTCCTCTTCCTCCAGCACGTGATCGCCTCGCTGAAGCCCGGTGGGCGCTGCGGGATGGTCATCGACGAGGGCGTTCTCTTCCGGACGACCGAGACGGCCTTCGTCCAGACAAAGCGCAAGCTCCTCGACGACTGCGACCTGTGGTGCATCGTCTCGCTCCCGCCCGGCGTCTTCTCGTCGGCTGGCGCCGGCGTCAAGACGAACCTCCTCTTCTTCACCAAGGGCGGGCCCACCGAGCGCGTCTGGTACTACGACCTCTCCGACGTCAAGGTGACGAAGAAGCAGCCGCTCACCGTGGACCGGTTCGAGGAGTTCTTCGCGCTGCTGCCATCGCGGGGCGACTCCGACCACTCCTGGACGGTGACCCGCGAGGCGATCGAGGCCCGCAACTTCGACCTCAAGGCGGTCAACCCGAACGCGAAGTCGACCGAGGACACGCGGACGCCGGAAGAGTTGCTGAACCTGATCGAGACGCATGGCCGCGAGGTCGACGCGGCGATCGCGGAACTGCGGCGGCTGCTCACCGCAGACGGTTGAGGCGGACCAGCCGCGCCAGTAGTTCGCGAGGACCCCACCTACTTCGCGAGCGCGCCGCGCCACTCGGCTATCCTCGATCGATGAGCAACCTGATCGACATCATGAACGCGCCACTGCTCGCCATCTGGGGCGACGAGGTCCGCGCCCGACGGATCCAGGGGGAGCACATCACGCTCGCCATGGTGGAGCTCGAGGCAGGCACCGCGGTGCCCGAGCATCGCCATGCGAACGAGCAGCTCGGGATGGTCCTCGCTGGAGAGGTCGACTTCACGCTCGACGGGGAGACGCGCACGCTCGGGCCGGGCGGAACCTGGCGGATCCTGGCGAACCTGCCACACAACGTGACCGCCGGTCCGAATGGGGCCGTGGTCATCGACGTGTCCACGCCGGTCTGGTCCGATTGGGATGACCTCCCGATCATCGACGAGACCGAGGCGAGACAGCCCGCCACGGACGACTGATCGGCGGGGCCTGACCGCGGTCGGGTATCCTCGATCCATGGCGTTCTACACGGTCAATCCCACCGAGGAGCTCGTCGATCCCGTGGTCATCACGGCATACGACGGCTGGGTCGATAGCGGTTCGGCAGCCACGACGGCCGCGAAACTCCTCGCCGGAACCGGCCGGATTCTCGTCGAGTTCGATGCCGACCAGCTGTTCGATTTCCGCGCCCGCCGCCCGGTCCTGGAGATCCAGGACGGGCGCCTGGAGCGCCTCACCTGGCCGGCGCTCACGATGCGCGTCCGGGAGATCGGCAAACGCAGCGTCATCGTCCTGACCGGGTCGGAGCCCGACTTCCACTGGCGTCGCTACTCGACCGAAGTCGTGGAGCTGGCGAAGCGATTCGGCGTTCGGGAGTGGATCAGCCTCGGCGCGATCCCGGCGGCCGTTCCGCACACCCGGGCCGTCCCGATCCTCGGGACCGCCTCCCGCCCTGGCCTGCTGCGGGCCGACGTGACGGCGGGTCCGCAGGGGCTCCTTCGTGTCCCGGCCGCGTGCCTGTCGGTGGTCGACATGGCGATTGCGGCGGCCGGCATCTCGGCGGTCGGCTACTTCGCCCAGACGCCCCACTACGTGTCCGGGGACTATCCAGGCGCGGCGCAAGAGCTGCTCCGGGTCGTTGGCCGGCATCTCGACATCGAGCCCCCGATCGGCGACCTCGCGGACGAGGCCCGTGCGCTGCGGACGCGCCTGGACACGGCGGCGTCGCTCGATGAGCACACCAGGAGCTACGTCGAACGCCTCGAGGGAATGGTCGACGAGTCGCGCCAGCCGGTCGGTGATGACCTGATCGCGGACATCGAGCGCTTCCTTCGCGACCAGGGCTCCGAGATGGGCGGGGGCGGTCGCCCGAACTAGGCGACGCGACAGAACCCGGGATCCCGGCTATGCTGCGCCCTCGAGTTGGATGGGCGCTCCGGTCAGCGCCCCGGTCAATACCGCTGATTTCGATCCCCTTGTTGCCCTGACCGGGCCCCGCGTGAGCGGGAGGGCCCCCGTCAGGAGCAATATCCCCGTGTCCTTCGATCAACTCGGGCTGACGCCCGAGCTCCTCCGCGCTGTCGCGGACCAGGGCTACACCGAGCCCACCCCCGTCCAGGCCCAGGCCATTCCGCTGATCCTCGAGGGTCGCGATGTCCTCGCCGGCGCCCAGACCGGAACCGGCAAGACCGCGGCCTTCGTGCTGCCGATCCTGCAACGGCTCCATGCCAATCCGTCGCGTGCCGAGCTTGCCGCACCTGGCACCGTACCCGCCGCGTTCGGCGGCAATGGCCCCGCCGCGGGCCGACGTGCGCCTCGACGCCCAGTCCGCGTCCTCGTCCTCGTGCCGACGCGCGAGCTGGCGCTCCAGGTCGAGGAGAGCGTCCGCATCTACGGCGCCCAGCGGCCCATTCGGTCGGTGCCGATCTATGGCGGTGTCGGCTACGACGCCC
>JBDSJV010000005.1:0-3857 GCA_039917225.1 Candidatus Limnocylindrales bacterium | reverse complement strand
GGTTCCAGAACGCGCTCTACGAACACCCGGCCTTCCCGGCCGCGCTCCACGCCAAGATCGAGGAGTGGTGCTTCGAGAACGCGATCGACGAGCGCAAGCCCGGCCAGACCGACCAGCAGTTCGTCTACACCACCCGGAAGAAGGCGATCGGGCCGTTCAAGCGTGACTTGTGGGATCTCGCGACCAAGGACGACATCCTCGCGGCCCAGGCCGCCAAGATCAGCTTCCTGTTCCAGGAGCTGGGCGTCGTTGGGACGCGAGCGATGGTCGATCGCTACATCCAGCCGCGCGCACTCCACCAGCCCGTGCCCAGCTCGATCAGCGAGGCGCTGGCAACAGCCAACTGACCATGCGGCCACTCGCGGGGAGCTCACGGCCAGCCCACGGGGAGCCTCGCAGGCCGCAGTTCTTGTCAGTTGTGACTCACGCGGGAGCTCGTCATCGAGTTTGAGGGCGGTCGCGGATCCTTGAGCGTGATCACGACGCGAAGACCGGACATCTGACCCGTGCGCGCACAAATGTCAGACACTCCTGGAGTAGCTCCCGCCTGAGTGGCAGCTGTCAAGAACGATCGCTTGCGGACTGCTCCTTCCGGGCCGGCGACGGATCCGAGGCGGGCTGAGTTCGGGCATCATGATCGCCGGCCGAGCAGTCTCCTGAGCCGGCGAGGAGGACCACAGGCATGACCAAACCGGCGGGCGTCGATGCCGGACCAGATCACGACGCGGTACCAGGCGATGATGCGGGACCAAACGACGATGGAGGCCCTCGCGACGACGGGGGACTTCGCGGAGAGCTTCGCACCAGGCTGATCGGGGCGCTCCAGCGCGTCCCCGAACTGGCCGGGCAACCGCTCGGGTTCACGGCCCTGTCGGGCGGCATCACGAATCGGAACTTTCTGATCCAGGTCGGCGGCCAGGCTGACCGGTTCGTACTCCGTCTGGCCGGCAACGACACGCATCTTCTGGGCATCAGTCGTGAGGTCGAGCACGCCGCGACCGTGGCGGCCGCGGGCGTCGGCGTCGGGCCGGAGGTGGTGGCCTTCATTCGACCCGAGGGCTATCTGGTCACGCGGTTCATCGTCGGCGGGCCGGTCTCGAACGAGGCGGTCCATCGGCCGGAGACCATCCGACGCGTCGCGGACTCGATCCGGCGGGTGCACGATGGTCCTCCGATCCCGGGACTCTTCATTCCGTTCCGGATTGTCGAAGCCTATGGCGCGCTTGCCAGGGCGCGCGGCGTCCCGATACCGGGCGAGTACGACCGGGCCATGTCGGTGGCGCGCCGCATCGAGCGAGCGTTCGTGGCGGCTCCGATCGAGCTGCGCCCGTGCCACAACGACCTGCTGAACGCCAACTTCATCGACGACGGTGAGCGGATCCGGATCGTCGACTGGGAATACGCCGGCCTCGGCGATCCGTTCTTCGATCTCGGCAACTTCTCGGTCAACCACGGGCTGCGTCCGGACGAGGATGCCGAATTACTGCGCGCATACGAAGGGGCCATTGATCCCGCGCGCGCGGCCCGCCTTCACTGCATGCGCGTGATGTCGGACTTCCGCGAGGCGATGTGGGGCGTGCTGCAGCAGGGGATCAGCTCTCTCGACGTTGATTTCGTCACGTATGCATCCGAACACTTCGATCGGCTGCTCTCGAATGCCGGCACACCGGAGTTCAAGCGCGCGCTCGAGGCCGCCGCCGAGGGCTAGGCCCCTTACCGCACCTCGTCGACGTCGGTCCACCACTGCCGGCGGTCGCCGACGCGGTCGCGCATTCGCCAGGCCAGCGGCTTCGGCACCGCGTCGATCGCCGACTTGATGGTGTCAATGGCAGCCCCGATCCGAGTGCGCTGGTCCTCGTTGAGCTGCGGATAGCTCGCCGCCAGATCCGAGACCTTGGCCAGGTTCATCGTCAGGGTTCGCCACAGGCCCCATTCAGCGGCACACAACGCCGAGATCCGACCGAGGTCGATCGTATCGCCGTCCCCGCTGCCGAGCGGATGGTCGAGCAGGAGCAGGATTGCGTCGACGACGTCCTTCTCGTTCAGCTTGACGATCTGGAGCTTGGAGAGGAGGAGTTCCGCCAGCGGGATCGTTCGCCGATCGACCTCCAGCCTGCCGGTGAGCGGGATCACGTGGCAGAACTCGAGCTTGTCGTAGAAGACATCCAGGTGGATGGTGGCCGTCGGGTGATCGAAGATGGCGCGGCGGCCCTCGGAGAAGATGAAGACCCCCCGATCCTCGAGGTAGCCGAGCTCGGTGATGGCGGCCGCCACGGCACGGGCACTCCGCTGGTAGGCCACGAAATCGATGTCCGCGTACGTCCGGTTGAAGCCAGGAAGGATCGCCTTTGCGTCGGGACTGCGCAGGGCAACCGCGATGGAGCCGAGGACGCGGATCACCGCCCCATGCCGCTCGACCGCGGTCACGACGCGATCCACTTCGCGTTCCAGGGCGGCGCGATCCATGACGGTGGCGTTCTGGTCGCGCGGCATCGACGCTGACAGCTCCAGTGCTCGAGTACGGGGTGCGCAGATTGTAGGCGCGAAACGAGGCCTCGCGAGTGGCGGCGAGCCGCTACCGTAGCTGGAACCCCGGTGCTGGCACATCAGCCCCGGCGTGCAGGAGGATGGCCCGCGGTGGATCAGGCGCGTGTCGTGGTGATCGGTGGCGGCATCACGGGCTGCAGCGTAGCGCTCCACCTGGCCGAGGCCGGCTGGACTGACGTCCTCGTCGTCGAGAAGGCGCAGCTCACGGCTGGGTCCACCTGCCAGGCGGCGGGTCTCGTGACCATGTTCAACCCGTCGAACACGATGATGCGATTCCGACGCTACAGCGTCGAGCTGTACGAGCGTCTCGGCGTCTTCGAGCGCGTCGGCAGCCTGCGGCTCGCGTCGTCGCCCGAGCAGCTCCGCGAGCTGGAGCGGACGGCGAGCCGGGCCCGCGGCATCGGGCTCGATGCCGGCGTGATTTCCGCGGAGGCGGCTCGCGCTCTGATGCCGGCCATCTCTCCAGATGCCCTGTATGGCGGCGTCCACATCCCGGGCGACGGGCATCTTGACCCACACGCTGCGACGTACGCGGTGGCGGACGCGGCCCGCGCGCTCGGCGTACGCTTCCGGCTCCACACTCGCGTCACGGGCTTCGAGCTGACCGCCTCTCGGGAGATGCGCCGCGTCCTGACCGACCAGGGTCCGATCGAGACCGAGCTCGTCGTCAACGCGGCCGGGATGTGGGCCCCGCAGGTGGCCGCCATGGTCGGGGCTTTCGTTCCCTCGACGCCGGTGGATCATCAGCATGTCGCGCTGAAAGCCGTCCCTGGCCACGAGCTGCCGCGGGACATGCCCTGTTTCCGTGATCCGGACAACCTCGTCTATGGCAAGAGCGAGCACGGTGGCATGGTCTTCGGTGGCTACGAGGCGGAGCCGCGGGCGCGCTGGGTCGATGGGGTGCCGTGGGACCATGCCGCCACCTCGCTGCCCCCGGATTGGGAGCGCTTCGGGCCGCTCATGGATGGTGCCATCCGTCGGTTCCCGTTTCTCGCCGACGCCGAGGCGATCCGCCTGGTCTGCCATCCCGATGCCATGACCCCGGACTCCAACCCGCTCCTCGGGCCGATGCCTGGGCTCCGTGGGTTCTGGATGGCGGCCGGTTTGTCCCTCAACGGGTTCGGCGGCGGCGGGGGGATCGGTCGGGCGATGGCCGGCTGGATCACGGCCGGCGATCCCGGAGTCGACGTCTCGGCCTATCGGGCGTGGCGGTTTGCCGATACCTACCGGGATCCGACGTGGGTCTCCGCCCTGGCCCGCGAGACCTATTCCGACTACTACCGCCTGCGGTTTCCGTATGACGTCGACGT
>JBDSJV010000004.1:0-6024 GCA_039917225.1 Candidatus Limnocylindrales bacterium | reverse complement strand
TGGGGGCGAGTGGCTATTCGCGCGAGACGGGCGTGGAGCGCCTGATGCGCGACGCCAAGGGTGCCCAGATCTACGAGGGCACGAACCAGGTCCATCGAGTGATCGTCGCGGACGCGGTGCTGGAGCGGGCCGGGGGCTGAACGGCACCCCTTCTGGCGACCTTCGTCCCTCGGCTTGGGATGGCAAACTCGATATCGTCCAGCCAGGCTGCGTGGCTCCTGGAGCCAGCGTCCCGACACCCTGCGAGAGGAGTTCCTCACCATGCCTACCGACCCTGGGATTGTGCCGCAGGTCGTGGTCGAATCGTCCGACCCACCGTTCGAAGCGGAATCCGGCCAAGTCAGCGCCTCGGACCTGAGTCGGCGCCGGTTCCTGCGAGGCGCCGCACTGACTGGTGGCGGGCTCGTCGCCGCGACCCTGGCGGCCTGCGCACCGGCCAGCACCAACCCGGCGTGGACATTCGGGCCACTCGCGACGGCGGGCTCAGGATCGCCAGCACCGGGTCCGGCGACTGCGACGCCCTCGTCTCCGGTCGGGCCGAGCCCGACGCCTGCCGCCTCGGGCAACATCCCCGCAGGCTGGACCGAGCACGACATCAGCGCTCGGCAGATCGTCCGTAGATACGTCGGAAACCTGGCTCCCGCCCTCCAGGGCGTCTATGGCGACGCCGCGTTCGCGAAGTACGTGGACATCCTCGGCGCTTCCGAGCCGTACCCGGAGCTCGGCATGAAGCCGGCGTTCGCCCAGGTGCCCCAGCTGGTGCTCAATGACCTGTTGAATCCGCTGGTCCCCGAGCTGGATGGTGACGTCAAGGTCTTCCGCCTGACGATCGACGAGTTCGATCAGAAGATCGACGAGATGAAGCCGCCACTGGCCGCGCTCGGCTATAACGCCCAGTGGCCTGGCCCGACGATCCGGGTGAACCTGGGCGACCGCGTCCGGGCCATCTTCACGAACAACCTCAAGGAGACGACGTCCGTCCATTTCCATGGCGTCGAGTTCGACGATCCGTTCATGGACGGCGTCGCGTTCGTGAGCCAGAAGCCATTCGGCCCGGGCGAGTCATTCACCTACGAGTTCGTCGCCCGTAACCCGGGATCCCTGATGTACCACTCGCACCACAACGCCACGGACCAGGTCGGCCGCGGCCTGCTCGGTGCCTTCATCGTCGACCCGCCCAACGATCCCTTCAAGACCGACCGCGAATACACCTGGATCTCCAACGACACGCTGGGTGGCTTCACGATCAACGGCCACGGCTTCCCGGCCGTGGTGCCTGTCCTCGCCGCGGTCGGTGAGACCGTCCGGATTCGCTTCATGAACGAGGGCATGATGATGCACCCCTGGCACAGCCACGGGTACACGATGCGAATCGTCGAGCGCGACGGTCACCCGCTCGGGACGGCGGCCTTCGACTGCGACACCCTCGGGGTCAATCCGGGCGAGAGGTTCGACGCCATCATCAAGGCGGACCGACCCGGGATCTGGGCGTTCCACTGCCACATTCTTCCCCATGTCGAGGGCATCGACGGGATGTTCGGAATGGTCACAAGTCTCATCGTCGTCCCCAAGAAGGAGCACGTCGATGCGATCGTCGGCATCCTCACGGCCTAGGAGTCGGAGCGGGTACCTCCTTGCTTCGGTCGTCGGTCTGGCGCTCCTCGGCGCGGCGCTCGTCGGCTGCGGTGGCGCGGCAACGGCTGCGCCTCCGGACGCTACCCTCGGCGTAACGGACGCCTGGGTTCGTCCCCCTGTCGGGCCGGACCGTCCGGCCGCCGGCTACGTGACCATCACGAATCCCGGCGGCACCGCCGACGCCCTCGTTGGGGCTTCGAGCCCGATTGCCATGTCGGTCGAGATCCACGAGACCACGATGGACAGCTCCGGAATGGCCGGCATGCACCCGATTCCTCGGCTCGAAGTCGCGGCTGGTGGCACGGTCAAGCTGGAGCCCGGTGGCTATCACATGATGCTGATGGGCACCGGCGACAAACTGAAGATCGGCGACACCGTCGAGATCACGCTCCAGTTCGAGCACGCCGGCACCGTCGTGGTCAAGGCGGAGGTCCGCGCTGGCTGAGTTGGGCGCTCGGCCCGCGATCGAGCGCCCCCCGGCCGACCGGGCGCCGTCCCTGGACGGCGCCTACCGTCTCGTCATGGTCATGTCCGTGGCACTCATGGCCCTCGTGGCCCTGAGCGGCATCCGGGCCGGCCTTGTCTCCGGCCCGGTGGGTCCGAGCGCCTCAGCAACGGCCTCTCCGGGGCCGGGGACCGTCGTCTACGAGCCGGCACGCTCCGCCCCGGAGCTCTCCCTGACCGATCAGGCGGGCCGCCCGTTCTCGCTCGCCCAGCTCGCTGGCAAGCCCGCGCTCGTGTTCTTCGGCTACACCCACTGCCCGGATGTCTGCCCGGCGACGATGGGGATCCTCACGAAGGTCCTGGCGGATGCGGGCGATGCCGGTCTGACGGTGGTCTTCGTGACGGTGGATCCGGAGCGCGACACCGTCGCCTGGATGGCTGAATACGTCCGCTACCTTCCGGCCGGGTTCACCGCATTGACCGGCTCCATCGAGCAGATCCGGGGGGCGGCGAACGCCTGGGGCGTGCGCTATGCACGGGTCGACACCGAGACCTCGGGCGAGTACTCCATGTCCCACACCGCAGATGTCTACCTCGTGGACGCCGTCGGGATGTTGCGGGCTGTGTTTCCGTTCGGTGCCAGCGAGCAGGACATCCTGACCACGATGCGAGACCTTGCGGCGGCACCGCTACCGACCACCGCGGCAACCGCGCCCGCAACCGCGCGCCCTACCAGGGACCCCTCGGCGGCAGGGGGCCCGACCGTCGCGGACCTCCGGGTTGAGGTCGTCTCATCCTCCTCGTGGGCCGGTGGTCGGAGCCCGCTGATCCTCGCCCTGGGGGATGACGCCGGCCGACTGGCCGAGGTCGACGGCCCGGTGCTGGTGCAGTTGACCGGGCGTGGCGGGGCTCCCGAGGGCCCGCCCGTACCCGCGGTCGCCGTGCGCCCCGCCGGCGTCGAGGAAGTCTCCTTTGTCGCCTACCTCGACATCCCGACCCCCGGCCCGTGGAGCCTGACGGTAACGGCGACCGATGGTGGCTTCACGCACATCGGGTCGGGGACGCTGTTTGCCCTCGACCAGGGTGGGAGTGCCCGCCTCGGTTCGGCAGCACCAAGGACCCGCACCCCGACGCTCGCTGACGTCGGTGGCGCGGCGCTCAGGATCTCGACCGATCCGGTTCCGGACCTGGTCATGTCCCTGACGTCGACGGCCGATGCCATCTCCGACGGGAAGCCCTTCGTCCTCGTCGTCGATTCGGCCCGATTCAAGGTCACGATTTCCTGCGGCAAGGCACTGGCCCTGGCCAAGTTCCTCGTGGATCGCTGGCCGGCCATGACGTTCATCCACCTCGAGCCGTACGCGTACCGGGTGGATCAGGACACCCCCGTCCTCCAGGGATCCCTGGAGGCTCCAGCGCTCGTCCCGGCCGCCGAAGCCTGGGGCGTTGGCAGTCCTCCGTGGGGCCTCGGCTCGATGCCATGGGTCTTCGTCGTGGATGGCTCCGGAACGGTGGTCGCGAAGTATCAGGGCGTCGTCGGGAGCGCCGATCTGGATGTGATCATCTCGATGCTGTCTGTCGGAGGCTGATCGTGCGGCCCGCCCGCGACCGTCGCGATTCCGGCCTCGGTGTAGCATCGCCCGCATGAGCCAGAGCCCTTCGACGGCCCCCAACGGGGCCGTGTTCATCGTCAGTGCCGCACGAACCCCGATCGGTAAGTTCGGCGGTGTCCTTTCCGCGACGCCCGCGGTGGAGCTCGGTGGGGTTGCCATTCGAGCGGCCGTTGAGCGCGCGAACCTGCCCGAGGGCACGCCGATCGACGAGGTCCTCATGGGCCAGGTCCTCCAGGCGGGCGCCGGTCAGGCACCGGCCCGCCAGGCAGCGCTGCTGGCCGGGCTCGCGGACACCACGTCGGCCACCACCATCAATCGCGTCTGTGGCTCCGGCCTAAAGGCGATCATGCTCGCGGCTGCCGAGATCCGGGCCGGTGATGCGGAGATCGCGATTGCCGGCGGGATGGAGAGCATGAACATGGCGCCGTACCTCGTGCCAGGCGCGCGGTTCGGTCTCCGGCTTGGCAACGCGACGATGGTCGACTCGACCGTTCACGATGGCCTGTGGTGTGGCATCGAGGGCTGCCACATGGGCACGCACGCCGAGCGCGTCGCGATCAGGGAGACCGTCAGCCGCGCAGATCAGGACGCGTTTGCGCTCGAAAGTCACCGGCGTGCGATCGCGGCCATCGATGAGGGCCGCTTCACCGACGAGATGGCAGCGGTGACCGTCCGCGACGCCAAGGGGCGCGAGACTGTCGTTGACACGGACGAGAGCCCCCGACGCGACACTTCACTCGAGGCACTTGCCCGGCTCAAGCCGCCGTTCGCACTGCCCGACGGCGAAGATCGAGGCGACGCCTCGGTCGGAACCGTCACGGCGGGAAACTCGCCCGGGATCACCGATGGCGCAGCCGCGACGGTGGTTGCCAGCGAACGGACGGTCGAGCGCCTCGGGCTCAAGCCGCTCGCCAGGATCGTCGGCTACGCGCAGGCGGAAGTGGCGCCCAAGTGGCTGTTCCTCGCCCCGATCGCCGGGGTGCGGAGTCTGCTGGAGAAGACCGCGATGTCGATCAATGACTTCGATCTCATCGAGATCAACGAGGCCTTCGCCGCTCAGACCCTGGCCGACGGCCGGGAACTCGGCTTCGATTGGTCGAGGGTCAACGTCAACGGCGGCGCGATTGCCCTCGGCCACCCGATCGGAGCGTCCGGCGCGCGGATCGTGGCGACCCTCCTGCACGAGCTTCGTCGCCGCGAGGGCCGGTACGGGCTCGCGACGTTGTGTCTTGGTGGCGGCGGATCTGTGGCGATGGCCTTCGAGCGCGTCCGATGACCGAAGCTGCAGCCGCCCCGAGGACTCACCAGCTCTTCATCGCCGGCTCATGGGTCGATGGCGTCACAGGGGAGACATTCGAGAGCGTCAATCCCGCTGATCGTCGCGACGTCGTCGGACGATTCCAGGCGGGGACAGCCGCCGACGCCGGAATGGCGATCAAGGCGGCCGAGATGGCATTTCCCGCCTGGCGATCGATGCCAGCCCCGAAGCGCGGCGAGATCATGTATCGCTTCGCCGAGCTCATGGCGCAGCACAAGGAGCGCCTGTCGCGGGCGATGACCCGCGAGATGGGCAAGGTCATCGCGGAGGCACGCGGCGACGTCCAGGAAGGGATCGATATCGCCTACCTCATGGCCGGCGAGGGCCGTCGGATGTTCGGCGACACAACCCCATCCGAGTTGCCGGACAAGTGGGCGATGAGCATCCGCCAGCCGATCGGCGTCGCCGGGATCATCACGCCCTGGAACTTCCCGATCGCGATCCCGTGCTGGAAGATGATGCCGGCCCTCGTGACCGGCAACACCGTGGTCTTCAAGCCATCGAGCGACACGCCCCACTGTGCAACGCTGCTCGTCGAGCTCATGGCTGAGGCCGGCTTCCCGCCGGGCACCGTCAACCTCGTGACCGGATCTGGCGCCGACGTCGGGGACACGATCGTCGATTCGCCCGATGTCCCGGTGATCTCCTTCACCGGCAGTTCGACGACCGGCAAGCACATCGCCGAGCGCGCCGGCCGGCGTCTCAAGCGGCTCTCCCTGGAGCTGGGTGGCAAGAACGGGGTCGTCGTCCTGCGCGACGCCGATCTCGACCTGGCGACCGACGGAATCCTGTGGTCCGCCTTCGGCACGACCGGCCAGCGGTGCACCGCCTGTTCCCGTGTCATCGTGGAACGGACCGTCGCCGATGCCCTCCTGCAGCGACTCGAAGCGCGGACGAAGACCCTGAAGCTCGGCAACGGCCTCGACTCCGGCGTCGAGGTTGGGCCGCTCATCAATCCAGCCGCGGTTGAGAAGGTCGCCCGGTATGTCGGGATCGGGCGCGGGGAAGGCGAAC
>JBDSJV010000003.1:0-3540 GCA_039917225.1 Candidatus Limnocylindrales bacterium | reverse complement strand
GGCAGCCGCGCCATGCGCCATTCGCCCAAGCTCGATGGCCCGCGTCCGTCCGGCGGGCGAGATCGGGGACTGGATGATCGAGGATTCATCATTCGGCTCGACGAAGGCGTAGACCTGGTCGCGACCGAGGGCCTTGGCGCTGTACATCGCGGCGTCGGCCTCGCGCAGGAGCGTATCCATCCGGAGCCGGTCAGCCATCCCGCCGGTGACCCCGAACGACGCGGTAACGGACACCTCGTGCCCGTCGAGAGCGTGACGTTCCGCGGAGACGCTGAGGCGCAGCTTGTCGGCGAGCGCGGCGGCGTCCTCGATGGTCGTCTCCGGAAGGATGACGAGGAACTCCTCGCCGCCGTATCGGCCGACGAGGTCGGTCGCCCGGAGGCGACTCTTCAGGGCATCGGCGAAGCGCTGCAGGACGACGTCTCCCTGCTCGTGGCCGTAACTGTCGTTGATGACTTTGAAGTGGTCGATGTCGGCGAAGATGACCGACAGCGGCCGGCGATGGCGCACGGCTCGCTCGACCTCGGCGAACAGCGCCCCCGCGATCGCGGTTCGGTTTGGCAGTCCGGTCAGCGTGTCGGTCGTCGCCTGGGCGTCCACCGAAGCCAGCCGGGCGGCCATCGCGGAGACGGCCACGCTCAAGCGGCGCCCGAGGTCATCCGACCGCTTCGTGATCACCACGTCGGTCGAGCCCGATGCGATCAGCTCGACCTCGGCGACGAGCGGCTCGATCCGTGATCTGGCGTACGCAAGCGTCACGCCGGCGGTGAGGCCGACCGCGACCGTTGCAGCCAGGAGCGCAGCGATCGCCGGGTCCCAGGTATTCGGCTGGGCGATCAGCGCAAGCGCGACCAGCGCCGGTCCCGCCGGCCAGAGCGTGCGGACGAACCTCATGTCGCCAGACTAGGGGCCGGCGATCGTCGCGTGGACGCACCGGTAGTACTGGTACGCACTGCTCAATGGTCTAGGTCCTTCGCCGAGAAACGTTGACCGCGAGCACTCGGCCCTGGCCCCGCAGCCGTTGCTATACTCCGGGGGTTCCCGGATCGGCAAGTCGTGACGACCGGGGCAGGGAGGTCCAGCAATCGCGCGACGAGGGCGTATCGGCCGTCCCGCGAGTCGTCCGAGCGGCCATGATCCCAGGCTTCGCCTCCGCGGCGGATGCGAGACACGGGAGAGGTCTATCCAAGTCCCGGGCCGTTGGGCCCGGGGTTTTTTCTTGCCCCGCTGCGAGTCGGGAATGTTGCTGGGGGCACGCTGACATGCCAGCCACGGTGATCGTCGGGCTCCAGTGGGGCGATGAAGGCAAGGGCAAGACCACGGACTTCCTGGCCGAACAGGTCGCCATGGTGGTCCGCTACCAGGGTGGCGACAACGCCGGCCACACCGTCGTCACGGGCGACGAGGTCTTCAAGCTCCATCTCGTGCCGTCAGGCGTGCTCTATCCGCACATCACCTCGGTCATCGGCAGCGGTGTCGTGGTCAATCCCGCGACGCTCATCTCGGAGCTCGACATGCTCGCCGGACGGGGCATCGACGTCGCCAGCGTCCGGGTCAGTCGCAGCTCGCACGTGATCATGCCGTACCACGTGGCCCTGGACCAGTCGAACGAGATCCGGCTGGCCGGATCGAAGGTGGGTACCACCGGGCGGGGGATCGGACCAGCCTATGGCGATCGTGCCTGGCGAATCGGCCTGCGCATGGAGGACCTCCTCGATCGCGCCGTTCTCGAAGAGCGCATCGGCCAGGTGCTCCCGGACAAGAACCTCCTCCTGGCGGGCATGGGTGGTGAGGCATTCACCGTCGAGCGGCTCGTCGAGGGGGCCATCGCCTGGGGTCAGCGCCTGGAGCCGCATCTCGATGACTCGACCTGGCTCGTGCAGGCCGCACTCGCCCGAGGAGAGCACGTCCTGCTCGAGGGAGCACAGGGGACCCTCCTGGACCTCGACCACGGCAGCTACCCATTCGTCACCTCATCGAACCCGGTAGCCGGCGGAGCCTGCACTGGCGGCGGAATCGGGCCGCTCCAGGTCGACGAGGTCATGGGCGTCATGAAGGCCTACGCAACGCGCGTGGGAGCGGGACCTTTCCCGACAGAGCTGACCGACGAGATCGGCCGAGGCATCGCCGAGCGCGGGCACGAGGTCGGTACCACGACTGGCCGGCCGCGCCGGGTCGGCTGGTTCGACGCCGTTCCGCTTCGGTATGCGGTGGCCGTCAACTCGGTCAGTAGCATCATGCTCAACAAGCTGGACATCCTGTCCGGGCTCCCGACGCTTCGCCTGGGCGTTGGCTACGAAGTCGGCGGGCAGCGCCTCGACCATTGGCCATCGAGCGCCCGCGCCATCGCCGATGCGATGCCGATCTACGAGGAGTTCCCGGGCTGGGAGGAGCCGATCCATGACGTCCGGTCGCTGGCCGGGCTCCCGGAGAACGCCCGCCGGTACGTGACCGCCCTCGAAGAGATCGCAGGAGTTCCGATCGTCCTGGTGTCCGTCGGGCCGGAACGGACGCAGACGATCGAACGGGCCTGGCGGCCAATGCGGGGACGGTCCGGGGTGTCGCTGTCGTGACCGGGCTTGGCGGGGAGCCCGCGGCATGACTGCCATCACGCCGACGCGTGTCCTCGTCCTTGGCGGTGGGGGCCGCGAACACGCCCTGGCCTGGAAGCTGGCGAGTGAGCCTGGCGTCAACGAAGTCGTGGTCGCGCCGGGCAGCGCCGCCATCGGCATGGAGCCACGCGTTCGCGTGATGTCCGGCGTCGACCCGCTCGATGCCGCCGCAGTGGTCGAGGCGGCGCGGCAAGTGGCGGCCGAGCTGGTCGTGATCGGTCCGGAGGCACCGCTCGAGGCGGGCGTGGGCGATGCCCTTCGCGCAGCGGGGTTCGCGGTCTTCGGCCCGGACCGGGCGGCTGCCCGTATCGAGACCTCCAAGTCCTTCTGTCACGAGATCGCCGAGGCCGCCGGCGTTCGCATGGCTCGATCCAGAGCGTTTGCCCACCTGGATGAGGCCATCGAATTCGCTGGGGTGCTGGCCGCGCGAGGTGACGGGCTGGTCGTCAAAGCGGATGGGCTGGCCGCCGGGAAGGGCGTGACGGTCTGCGACGATCTCGCAACGGCCGAGGCCGCCATCCGGGCCCTGGCGCCCGGAGCGGCACAGGGGCTCTTCGTGGTCATCGAAGAACGGCTCCGCGGTCTCGAGGCTAGCGTCATCGGGCTGGCCGACGGACGGGATGTCGTCGGGCTGCCGGTGGCTCGCGATCACAAGCGGCTCCTCGATCATGACGAGGGCCCGAACACCGGCGGCATGGGTGCGTATTCGCCGGTCGCGGATGTCCCGGAGACCGAGATCGAGGGGCTCCTGGACCAGTTCCATCGCCCGATCATCGCGGAGCTCCGACGGCGCGGAACCCCGTTCATCGGGGCGCTCTATGCCGGGCTCATCCTGACGGCCGATGGCCCGGTCCTTCTCGAATGCAACGCGCGGTTCGGTGATCCGGAGGCGCAGGTCCTGCTCCCGCGGATTGCCACGCCGCTGGGC
>JBDSJV010000002.1:0-5319 GCA_039917225.1 Candidatus Limnocylindrales bacterium | reverse complement strand
ATCGAGGCGGGTGTGGATCTGCTCCTGTTCGCCAATCAACAGGTCCATGACCCCGAAATCGTCGAGCATGTGATCGCGATCGTGCTGGAGCATGTCGCCTCGGGCCGGATTACCGAGGCGCGACTGGACGAGTCGGTCGCCCGAATCGAGGGTCTTTTCAGCACCGTCGAGTAGCAGCCCACACCCGACCAGCAGGACCCGGCCCGGGCCGCTAGATTCTGGACATGCCCTTCCGAGCGGATCCGTGGCTCCACGTCATTGCGGGCTGCATGTCTTCGGGCAAGACGGATGAGCTCCTTCGCCTGCTCCGTCGGGCCGAGGTTGCGCGGCGGAGGATCCTCCTCGTCCGGCCCGAGATCGACAACAGGACGCCGGCCGAGTTTGCCGAGAGTCGCTCCAAGGCGCGCTACCCGTCAGTCCTGGTCAATCCGGAGGAGCCGTCCGCAATCCTGGCCCTGGCCCGCGAGCGCGATGCCGACATGGTCGGGATCGAGGAGGGGCAGTTCTTCGACACGCAGCTGGTCGATATTGCCCTCGCCCTTCGCGACAGCGGGCGCCACGTCATCGCCAGCGGCCTCAACCTCGATTTCGCCGGCCGCCCATTCGGTCCGATGCCGATCCTGCTCGCGCATGCGGACGCCGTGACGATGCTGACGGCGATCTGCGTCGTGTGCGGCGATCCGGCGACGCGGACGCAGCGACTGGTCGGCGGCCGTCCGGCGGCCATCGACGATCCGCTCGTCGTGATCGGCGGCTTCGACGATGCCGCCGCCGAGACATACGAGGCACGCTGCCATGGACATCACGAGATCGGGGAGCCGCGCAACCGCGGCGACGCCGTGACTGGCGGAGAGTGGAGCACGCGGGGATCCGACGGCACGAACCCCCGCGTGGCCGTCGGCCCAGGAGACGGACCGGTCGGCTGACCGGACCACCTCCGTCGTGTTCGTCCGGCAGGCGCAGGCGCGGCTTGACACGGACTGTTGACTGCGCAACTATGTAGCGTGCCTGCCATCACCGTCGACGACATCACCGTCCTGCCCCGAATCCCCGAGCCCGATCCGCTCGTGGCTCGCCACCGCCCGGTTGTCAGCGTGACCGTGGCGCCGTCGGGGTATGAAGGCGAGGGCTTTCCGGTCCGCCGGGCCTTCGCTGGCGTCGACCTCGCCGACCTCGACCCGTTCATTCACCTCGACCAGATGGGGGAGGTGGAATACGCGCCCGGCGAACCCAAGGGCACGCCGTGGCACCCGCATCGCGGGTTCGAGACCGTCACCTACATGATCGATGGCGTGTTCGAGCATGCCGACTCCAACGGCGGCGGTGGGGTCATCACGAATGGCGACACCCAGTGGATGACGGCCGGTGCCGGCATTCTTCACATCGAGAAGCCGCCGGAATGGCTCGTGGCCAGCGGCGGACTGTTCCACGGCTTTCAGCTCTGGGTGAACCTGCCCGCGGCCCAGAAGTTCTCCGCGCCGCGCTACCAGGACATCAGGGCGAGCGAGGTCGCCCTGGCCAGCTCGCCCGATGGAGGTGCGCTGGTCCGCGTGATCGCGGGCGAGGTCGCGGGTCTCACGGGGCCTGGTTCCACCTATTCGCCGATGACCCTGGTCCACGCCACCCTCAGCCCCGGCGCCAGCCTGCGGCTGCCCTGGCGAGCCGAATACAACGCGCTGGTCTACGCCATGTCCGGCCTCGGGTCGGTCGGAGATCCAGGCGCCTCACGTGCCGGTTCGTCCGTCGGTATAACCCATGGCTTCGGGACCGAATCCGTGCCGATCGGGACCGGTCAGCTGGCGGTGTTCGGGCCTGGCGACACGCTGACGATCTCGGCGCTGCCGCTCGGCCGCCAGGAAGCGCGGAGCCCGAATCTCGACGTGCTCATCCTGGGTGGACGCCCGATCCGCGAACCCGTGGCCTGGATGGGACCGTTCGTCATGAACACGCGCGATGAGCTGATGCAGGCCGTGGCCGACTATCAGGCCGGTCGTCTCGGCAGCATTCCCGCGATCCACGGGGCACCAACGACGATCCAGGAAGGCTGAGACCGGTTTCCCTCGCGGACTGCGCCGCGAGGCGCGGCCCGGGAACCAGGCGCACGCCCGGGAACGAAGCTCAGGCGAGCGCCCAGTCCTCGATGCTCCAGCCGCGTCGGCGTGCCTGTCGCCGGAGGCGAAGATCGGGCGTCACGACCCGCGGCAGGCCAACGCGTTCGAGCAGGCCGATGTCGGCGTGGCTGTCTGTGTAGAAGTAGCTGGCACTGAGATTGACGTCGTGCTCAGCCGCGAACCGCTCCGCGAGCGTGACCTTGCCCATGCCAGCGCAGGCTGGCCGGACGTGCGACCCGGTCAGCAGCCCGTCGACCTCCTCGAAGACCGTGCAGACGATGTGCTTGATGCCCAGGATCCCGGCGAGTGGTTCGAGGGTGAACCGGGTCCCGGACGAGACGATCGCGACGATATGCCCGGCATCGAGGTGCTCGCGAACGCGCCGCTGTCCTGCCGGACGGATGAACCGCTGCATTTCGGCGTCGAACCAGCGACCCACCTCGGTCTCGGCCAGGGCCACCGACGTCCCGGCGTAGAGCCGGGCGACTCGTCCGATGAGTGACTCCTGATCGATCGTCGCGAGACGGTAGCGGACCGTCCACAGCGCGGCCCGGATCAGGTCGACCGTCGAAATCTGGCCGGCCTCGTGCTGATGGCGAGCCCAATGCAGGCCGGAATTGACGTCGAGAAGTGTGCAGTCGGCGTCAAAGAACGCCGCGACGCGGGATGCGGTCACCGGCGAAGAGTACGCCAATGGCGGCAGATCGCCCGAAAGGGCGTAGGATGCCCGACAAGAACTTCCCCAATCGAACTGGGCGGGAGAGATCGTCGGGGCGCCAGGAGTCTGGCGATACCGGCGGCGCCGACGGGGCAACGGCCCGGAACCTCTCAGGCATCAGGGACCGCACAGGGATGGGGACGCTGGAGAGCGTTGAAGACGGGAGCGATCCCGCCAGGACGCGCCGACGGAGGAACTCGCGGCCGCTTGGAGCGACCGGGGGGACGCTCTCAGGCACCCGGACAGCGTGGGCACCGGAGAGGTGCATTACCGATGCCCGAGAGCCCCAGGGAATACGAGTTCGTCGACCGGCATGTCGGCCCCGATGACGCCGATGTCGCTGCCATGCTCGAGGCCATCGGAGCGTCGTCGCTCGATGAGCTGATTCGTGCCACGGTGCCGTCGGCCATCCTGCGCGATCGCGACCTGGGGCTGCCAGCGCCACGGTCCGAGGTCCAGGCGCTCGAGGATCTGCGTGCCATGGCGGCCGAGAACCGGCCCCTGCGCACGATGATCGGGATGGGCTACCACGACACCATCACGCCAGCCGTGATCCAGCGCAATGTCCTCGAGAACCCGGCCTGGTACACCGCCTACACGCCGTACCAGCCCGAGATCGCCCAGGGGCGTCTTGAGGCCCTGATCAACTTCCAGACCGTGATCTGCGATCTGACCGGCATGGAGATCGCAAACGCCTCGCTCCTCGACGAGGGGACCGCCGCGGCCGAGGCCGTCACGCTCGCGCACGGCGTTTCGTCGGTCAAGGACGGGAACCTCGTGCTGGTCGATGCCGATACCCATCCCCAGACGATCGCCGTCCTGCGTACGCGGGCCGAGCCGCTCGACATCGAGCTCGTCGTCGGGACGCCATCAGAGCTCCTCGAGCGGGCAACGAAGCCCCGGAAAGGCGAGCGGCCATTCGCCATCCTGCTCTCGAATCCCGGCTCGTCCGGGGCTGCACGGCCCCTCCGCGCTGACATCGAGGCGGCTCACGCTGCCAGCCTGATCGTGATCGTCGCCACCGACCCGTTGGCGGCGGTTTTGCTGGAGAGTCCCGGCGCGCAGGGTGCCGACGTCGTCGTCGGGAGCAGCCAGCGTTTTGGCGTCCCGATGGGATATGGCGGACCCCATGCCGCGTTCATGGCCACCCGATCTGGCTTCAAGCGGAACCTGCCCGGTCGGCTCGTTGGCGTGTCGATCGATGCCGACGGGGCACCGGCCTATCGCCTCACGCTCCAGACCCGGGAGCAGCACATCCGGCGCGAGAAGGCCACCTCGAACATCTGCACCGCGCAGGTGCTCCTCGCGGTCATCGCCAGCATGTACGCCACGTGGCACGGCCCATCCGGGCTGCGCGTCATCGCCCTGCGAGTCCACGAACGCGCCGCGGCCCTCGCGACCGCGCTCCGCGACGTGCCTGGACTTTCCCTCCGGCACGACCAGTTCTTCGATGCCCTGGCGGTCGAGACGGGGACCTCGGGACGGGCAGATGCCCTGCTTGCCGCCGCCGCCGATGCCGGCTTTGAGCTCCGCCGCCTCGACGCGACCGGCGTCGGGATTGCCTGCGACGAGACCACTTCCCAGGCCGACACTGCCAGCCTGATCACCGCCCTCGGGGCGACGGTCCCGGGTGCCGGCACCGTGGCCGAGGTCGTGGCCGCGTCCCTCCCTGCCGAGCTGCGTCGGACGGATCCGATCCTGACCCACCCGGTCTTCTCGCTCTACCGCTCCGAGACCGAGATGCTGCGCTACATCTTCCGCCTCGCCGAGAAGGACGTGACCCTGACCCGGTCGATGATCCCGCTCGGCAGCTGCACGATGAAGCTGAACGCGACGACCCAGATGATGGGCATCGGGCTGCCGGGGTTCTCGCGCGTTCACCCGTTCAGTGATCCGGCGCGTCTGCCCGGTTACACGCGTCTCTTCACGGAGCTCGAGGCATGGCTCGCCGAGATCACGGGCCTCGCCGCGGTCAGCCTCCAGCCGAACGCGGGCTCACAGGGCGAGTTCGCGGGCCTGCTCGCCATTCGTGGCTGGCACGCGTCGCGCGGCGAGAGCCATCGGAACGTCTGCCTCATCCCGGCATCCGCCCACGGCACGAATCCGGCCAGTTCGGTGATGGCCGGATACCGAGTGGTGGTCGTGGCAACGGATCCGCACGGCAACGTGGACCTCGATGATCTCCGAGCAAAGATCGCGGCCAACGCTGCGGATCTCGGTGCGCTGATGATCACCTACCCGAGTACGCACGGCGTGTTCGAGGAATCGATCGTCGAGATCTGCCGGCTCGTCCATGAGGCGGGCGGCCAGGTCTACATGGACGGCGCGAACATGAATGCCCAGGTCGGGCTATCCCGCCCCGGCGAAATCGGGGCCGATGTTTGTCACCTGAACCTCCACAAGACGTTCGCGATTCCACACGGCGGCGGGGGACCGGGCGTCGGCCCGATCGGGGTCGCCAGCCACCTCGCTCCGTTCCTGCCGGGGGTG
>JBDSJV010000001.1:0-4404 GCA_039917225.1 Candidatus Limnocylindrales bacterium | reverse complement strand
GCGATCGATGGCGTCCGCGTACGTGAACCGCGGGAACGGCGATTCCTGGAGCGGCCGCTCAGGCGTCGTGACCCGGCAGACCTCGATCACCATCGCCTCGACGAAGGCCATCACCGCGTCTTCGTCGACAAAGCTCATCTCGAGGTCGAGCTGGGTGAACTCCGGCTGGCGGTCGCCGCGCAGATCCTCGTCCCGGAAGCAGCGGGCGATCTGGAAGTAGCGATCCACGCCGCCGACCATCAGGAGTTGCTTGAGCTGTTGCGGGCTCTGTGGCAACGCGTACACGCTGCCCGGCTGGAGGCGGGACGGGACGATGAAGTCGCGGGCGCCCTCGGGCGTGGACTTGATCAGGTTGGGCGTCTCGATCTCGACGAAGCCGCTGTCGTGGTGGACCTCCCGGATCGCCTGAACCAGGCGGCTCCGGAGCAGCAACCGCTGCTGCATCGGCTCGCGTCGGATGTCGAGATAGCGGTACTTGAGCCGCAGGGACTCGTCGACCGGGGCGTCCGGGTCGTTGATATAGAACGGTGGCGTCTTCGACTCGTTGAGGATCGAGACCTCCGTGGCGCGGACCTCTACGGCACCAGTCGGCAGCTTCGCGTTCTCCGTCCCGGCCAGGCGCGGCGCGACAACACCGGAGACGACGATCACGTACTCCGAACGAACGCTCGACGCAGCGGCGTGCGCCGCGGGCGAATCGGTGGCGTCGATGATGACCTGCGTGATCCCGTGTCGATCGCGCAGGTCAAGGAAGATCAGTTGGCCGTGATCCCGGCGGCGATGAACCCAGCCCGCCAGCTTGACGGCTGCTCCCGCATCGTGCGCCCGAAGCGCTCCGCAGGTGTGGGTTCGGTAGGGCGTTGCAAGGGAGGCGGTGCTGTCAGACATATCCCGCGTATCGTATCGGTCGCCGACCATGGCCGCGGTTTGCGCCATGAGCCGCGCACGGCCACGCACTGGAGGAAGCCATGGGACGCTTGCTGGTCCATATCGCAACAGGCCCTGAGAACCCGACGCGGGCCGCGCTTGGACTCCTCGTCGCGCGAACCGCCCAGGCCGAAGGGCATACGGTCGACCTCTTCTTGGCCGGCGATGCGGTCGGGCTTCTGCGCCCATCGACGCTCGACGCCGGTGTCGGGATCGGAACCGGCAGCTTCCGCGAGCACATGGACGCCCTTGTTGCCGGCGGCGCCACCGTGTTTGCGTCCGGGCAGTCGAGCAAGGCGCGCGGATTGGGGCCGGATCAACTCGGCGGACTGCCAGTCCAGTTCTCCCCACCGGACGTCCTCGTCCGACTCCTGTTCGAGGCCGACCGCAGCCTGTCCTACTAGGGCTCGGTCCCGGCCCCGGCGGTTCGCCGACGGCCCTTCATCAGCCCGATCAGGCGAGGGATGAACCGGCGCCGGATGGTGGCGTAGGCGACGACGGCGCGACCGGTCACCGTTCGTCCGTAGATCGCCGACTCCAGGTTCCTGCCGTGGGCGCCCCAGAAGTCGCCCTTGTAATCGCCCTCCGTCAGGAAGTTGAAGATCGTAGAACGGGCCGCAATGGCTCCATCGAGTGCCTGGGCAAAGAGGTTCTTGCCCAGCGCGTACCGGCCGTACTGCGGGTCCTGCGTACTTGCCGCGAACAGGGTGACCGTCGTCCGGTTGAGCGATGTGACGATCACGACAGCCACGATCCCCGTCGCGTCCCGGGCAACGAACGCCTCGGCGGAACCGGCCGCAAACATCGCCCGAAGCGCATCGGAGATGAAGGCCTCGAAGGTCGGATCGGTCCGGAAATAGGCCTCCCGGCCGGCCCATCGAAGGGCCAGGAGTCGCCGCAGGGCCCCCACGATCTCCGGGATTGCCGCGGCGTCAGCATGGCGCTCGAATGATCCGCCGCCCTCGGTCTCGAACAGCCTGGCCTCGCGGCGGATGTTGTATCGGGCCTTTCGCCCAAGCGGGCCGACCCATCCCTCGTCCGAGGGAATGTCGAGGACGAATTCGATCGACTGGAGGACGCCCGTCAGCCCGGTCCGGGCCCAGCCGGTCGAGGCCAGGGTGTCTGCAGTGCTTGACGCCTCGGGCAGACGGAGAATGTGGAGGACGTCCCAGGCCACTCCGGCCTCGACGAGCCAGCCGCGGAACGCCGCGTCCACTGCCGGTCGCTCGGAGGCGCGCGCCAGGACGTCGACCCAACCGCGAAGGGGGGTCCGCGTCTCCCCCCAGAAGGCCACGTTCCGCACACGCCGGCCGCCATGCCGCTCATCCCAGAGGACGAGTGGGGCCACGCCGACCAGCTGGCCGTCTCGCCGCCAGGTAAGGACCACGAGTCTCCGACCGACACCGTAATGGCAAGCCCACGGCAGGAGCCAGTCCGGTGTTTCGAACGGTGTTCGGGCCGCGACATCGGCCAGCGCCCGCCACTCCGCTGCCATGGCCTCGAACGCCGCCATGGTCGTCAGGACCGTCCAGGTCAGCTGTCCGCCCTCGGCGGACGAGCCCGATGCCACCATCAGCCGTGACGGTGCGTGGCGTCCGCCCGCTGCAGGTCCCGTGCCAACCCGTCGAGCCGGACGATCCGCTGTGTACCCGCAGCCAGGTCGCGGAGACCGACCTGACCGTCGGCGAGCTCGTCGCCGAGAATGACCGCGAAGTGGGCACCGGCCTTGCCCGCGGCCTCGAGCTGCCGGCCCAGCTTGCGGTGACCAAGATCCGCACGGGCGCTCACGCCTGCGGCGCGCAGCAGGGTGGCCACACGGAGACGACCGACGGTATCGACCGGATCCGCCGACACCACGACCGCTTCGGGGTGACCGGGACTCACGGTCCCGTTCGCTCGAGCGCCGCCGTCTTCCGCTACCGCGGCCTGTTCGGCGAGGACCAGGGCCATCCGGTCAAGCCCGATCCCGAAGCCGATACCCGGCGTCGGGCGCCCGCCCAGCAGCTCGACCAGCCCGTCATAGCGTCCGCCGCCGCCGATGGCCTGTTGCTGACCCTCACGACCGGCGACGTAGAACTCGAAGGCAGTCCTCGTGTAGTAATCGAGACCACGAACGAGCCCGGGGGCCACCCGATACGGCACCCCGACCGCATCGAGATGGGTCCGGAGCGCGTCGAAATGCTCCTGGCAGCTGGCGCACAGGTGATCCGTAATCCGTGGGGCATTGGCATTCAAGCTGACCGTCGCGGGATCCTTGGAATCGAGCAATCGAAGCGGGTTCCGCTCCAGGCGATCCCGTTCGGTCGCTGGCAGCTCAGCTCCGGCCTCGCGGTAATACGCGACGAGGGACTCGAGATAGGCCGGTCGGCAGGCTGGATCGCCGATCGAATTCAGCTGGACCTCGAGGTCGCGGACGCCCGCCTGGATGTAGAAGCGGTGCGCGAGCTCGATGATCTCGGCATCGATGGCCGGACCGGGATCACCGATCGCCTCGACATCGAACTGCCAGAACTGCCGGTAGCGGCCAGCCTGGGGCCGGTCGTAACGGAACATCGGCCCGGTTGTCGTCAGTCGAACGGGCTGTGGCCAGGTCTGCATGCCGTGCTGGACGTAGGCGCGGACAATTCCGGCCGTCGGTTCCGGTCGCAGGGCCCACTGCTCGCTGTCCTCGGTCCGCGGCGCCAGCCGGAAGAGCTCCTTCTCGACGACGTCGGTGACCTCGCCGATGCCGCGCTCGAAGACGGCGGCCTGCTCGAACAGCGGCGTCTCGATCGGCTGGTAGCCATAGCGCGCGGTCAGGTCCGCGGCGATACGCCCGAACTCGAGAAAGCGGGCGGCTTCCTCGGGCAGCAGGTCGCGGGTCCCTCGCGGAGCACGATAGGTGGGCATCGGGCACAGTCTAGCCGCCGCCCGAGGGCGCGAGCCGGAGCCTGTCGCGCGGGATGGTCGGGCCAGTCCCGAGGGACCCCGGCGGATCAGCCCAGGTCGCGGGAAACGCTGAGGACGTCCTTGAGCTGCTCCATCCGCCCGAAGACACGAGCCAGCTGGCTGACGGAGGCCACCTGCAGCGTGGCGCTGACCACGGCCACGTGGTCAGGACCGACAGACACGCTGGCGGACAGGATGTTGACCTTCGCCTCGGCGACGACCTGGGTGATGTCGCTGAGCAGACCGGTCCGGTCATAGGCCTCGATCCGGATCGCGATCGGATAGGTCTGGGCCGGGACGGCCTCCCACTCGACCTCGATGAGACGGCTCACCTCGCGCTCGCTGCGCACGGTCGGGCAGGATCGCAGGTGGACGGTCACGCCCTTGCCACGGGTGATGAAGCCCTGGATCGGGTCGCCCGGGATCGGATGGCAGCACCGGGCGAAGCGGACGAGCAAATCGCCGACGCCCTTGACCCGTACCCCGCCCGCCTTGGCCGGCTCGATGGGCGGTGCCACGGATGGAAGCTGGAGCTGGGCGTCATCGACG